>CAYVSF010000113.1:0-8035 GCA_964453775.1 uncultured Bacteroidales bacterium | reverse complement strand
TAGGGCTGCAAATAAGGTTTTTTTGAAGAAAGGAATGGCAGCAGCAAGAATGCAGGAGATTGCTGATGAGGCAGGTATAAATAAAGCCTTGCTGCATTATTATTTCCGAACAAAGGAAAAACTTTTTTATACTGTTTTTAAGCGTGCCTTAAAAAAATTCCTGCCTGAAGTTCAATATGTTATGTTGTCAGACCTTCCTATTCAGGAAAAAATGCACCTTTTTGTCGAAGACTATATGGAAGCGCTTTTGGAAAATCAGTTTTTACCGCTTTTTATTTTACAGGAAATAAATCGAGATCCGGATAAGTTAGTAAGTACCTTTCGTGAATCAGGCATCGACCCTTTTCCTATCATTGAAATGTTTAAGAGCGAGATGATAAAAGGCCATATAATTCAGATGGATCCCCTGCAATTTGTAATCTCAGTGTTGAGTTTGATTATTTTTCCCATTGCGGCAAGACCGATGCTGCAAACGGTTTTTTTTGAAAAAAACAAAGAAGCCTATGATGTCTTTTTGGCTGAAAGAAAGCGGTTTGTAGCTGATTTCATCAACAGTGCCATCTTAACAAGTACGAACAATTAAAGCCATGTACAATGAAATACCCGTTATTAAAAGCCTAACACACACGAGTACAGAAGAGAAATGACAAAATGACCTTACATATTAAATTGAAAAACAAATTTTAACTAAAATTTATACTTGTGAAACGATTGTTATTTATCTTTTTTTTGCTGATAATAAAGCCGGGGGTTGGGCAGGATAGTCTCTCTCTTGCTGACCTACATAAGGCTCTGTATAGGAATTATCCATTGGTACAGCAAGTTGAGCTGATAAGTCAGAAATTGCTACAGCTTGATGCTTCATTAAAAACCCAATGGTATCCACAGTTTAATCTATCGGCCCAGGCAACATATCAATCCGATATTATCGCTGTGGATCTTCATATTCCCAATGTAACTTTTCCTGCTCCTGATCAGGACCAGTATAAGTTGGTTATGGAAATAAAACAGATCATATACGATGGTGGAAAAATTGAAGCTGCCAGAAACCTGGAGAAACAAAAGGCTGCAGTTGGCAAGCAGGCAGTGGAGGTGGAGATGAATAAATTGAAATCGACCATTAATCAATTTTTCTTTACTAAAGTGCTCCTGGATCAAAGCCAACTTTTAGTGGAAAGCATGCTGGAAGATCTTAAAGGTCGGGAAGAAAAAATGCAAAAGAGCATTGAGCATGGTATTCTGCGCAAGGATGAACACCTGATTTTACAGGCCGAGATGCTCCGACTGGAACAAGAGCTAGATGAGCTACAGGCAGGAAAAAGAGCTGTAATTGAGATGCTAAGTGTGCTTACGGGCTTAAATATCGACATGCATTATGTGTTTGCGCCTGAAAATCCCGAAGTAGAAGAGTTCGAAAAATATACCAGACCTGAACAAGAACTTTTTCATCTACAGACAGAGCAAATTAACCATCAGATAGCTTTAACAAAGAAACAGAACCAGCCGAGTCTTTTTGCTTTTGCACAAATGGGTTATGGAAAACCCGGGTTAAATATGTTGGGAGATAGTTTCGATACCTACTATTATCTGGGTGCAGGGTTTAGTTGGAAAATATGGGACTGGCAGGGGAATAAAAAACAACGCAATGCAATGGCTGTAGAAAAAAAGATTCTGAACTCCAATGAAGAAGCGTTTCTCAATCAGCTGCAAATTAAAACAGCAGAAATAGAACAACAAATAGAGGGTTTGAAAGAGAAAATGAAGAAGGATGAACAGATTATCGAATTGCAGCAGGAAATTGTAGAACGTTCAAGGTCGAAACTGGATAATGGTACTATTACAGCAAATGATTATCTGGAGCGGTTAAGGGATGCTACGCGGGCAGGTATCAATTTGGAGACCCATAAAGTAAAACTCATGCAGGCCAAAACGGAACTTCGTTTTATGTATGGTCAAAATCAGAATGTGGAATTATAGTGACTGAAATATCCATGATTAGTAGCTTAAGAAACCCGAGTATGATTATCTCACTAAACTGGTAGAACAAGCCAATGTCAGGATTTTGGATGTTCCATCTGAAAATTAAAAATTAAATTATAAACAGATGAAATTATGAGAATAGTAATCGGAATAGTAATCACAAGCATTTTTTTAGTTCAGGCATGTAATGATGCCAGCAATCATGCGGATGCCTACGGAAACTTTGAGGCTGATGAAATAAGGGTGGCAGCCGAAGCCCAGGGAAAGATCCTAAGTTTGAATGTGGAAGAAGGACAATATATGGAAAAAGGAGAACAGGTGGGATGGATTGATACCAGTCTTTTGCATATCCAAAAGCAACAAATCCTTGCACAGCAGAATGTTATTCACAGTAAGAAAAAGAATATCAGGGCCCAGATAACCGTTCAGGAAGAGCAACTGGCAAACATTCAACGGGGACAAAAGCGCATCCATAAGCGTTATGATGATGGTGTGGCTACAGAGAAGCAAAAAGACGATATTGACGGGCAGGTAGCCGTTAGTCAGAAACAACTAACTGCAACGAAAACGCAACTACAAGCTTTGCATGCAGAACTGGTGGTTTTAGGAAAGCAATTGGCGCTTGTGGAGGAGCAAATGAAAAAATGCAAAATTGTGAATCCGGTCAGCGGTAGGGTACTTGAGGAATACCTAAAAGAAAATGAACTGGCAGCGCCGGGCAAAACTCTTTATAAAATAGCCGGAATGGACAAGCTCTATCTACGAGTATATTTGAGTGGAAGCCAATTATCAGACCTGCATTTGAATCAAAAAGTGAGGGTATTTATCGATCATGGACCGGATGATTATTATGAATATACCGGAAAAGTTCTGTGGATTTCCAGTGAGGCCGAATTTACCCCTAAGATAATACAGACCAAAGAAGAAAGGGTTAACCTGGTATATGCAGCAAAAATAGAGGTAAAAAACGACGGTAAATTGAAGATAGGCATGCCAGGAGAAATTAGGATTTTAAACAAGTAAGAATTGAGCATAAATGGTTAGTGAAATTGATGGTTTTTGTAAAATACAGCATCTTTACAAATCCTTTGACAAAACCGAAGCACTGAAAGGAGTTAGCTTCGAAGTGAAGAAGGGCGAAATCTTCGGATTAATTGGCCCCGATGGGGCAGGTAAGACAACTCTCTTTAGAATTCTTACCAGTTTGCTGCTTCCCGACCGGGGAGAGGGGAAAATCGGAGCATTAGATGTGGTATACGATTACAAGAAAATCCGCAAAAGTGTAGGGTATATGCCGCAGCGATTTTCTTTATATCAGGATTTATCTGTTGAAGAGAACCTGAGTTTTTTTGCGCAGATTTTTGGAACCACCATAGAAGAAAATTATCATCTAATTCGGGATATTTATCAGCAAATCGAGCCTTTTAAAGATCGCCTTGCAAAGAATCTTTCAGGGGGAATGAAACAAAAACTGGCCCTCTCTTGCGCCCTGATACATAAACCAGATTTCCTGGTGCTGGATGAACCCACAACTGGTGTAGATGCAGTTTCAAGAAAAGAATTTTGGGATATGCTAATTCAACTCAAAAAATCGGGCCTTACTATTTTAGTGGCAACACCCTATATGGATGAGGCCAATTTGTGTGACAGGGTAGCCTTAATTCAAAAGGGCGAGATTCTATCCGTGAACACCCCTGAAGAGCTTACGAAAAATTATCCTGATCGCTTATTTGCGATTAAATCAGCAAATCTTTATCGTCTTATTGAAGATTTAAAAAAGAGCTATGAGATTAAAACGGTCTTCCCATTTGGCGAATACCTTCATATCACGTTAAAGTACCCTGAAAATAGTGAAGAACTAAGCGGTATACTGAGAGAAAAGGGGCATACGGAAATTGTTTTAAAAGAAATAAGTGCAGGTATTGAGGACTGTTTTATGTCGTTAATGATGAGGTAATTATGAATATTGAAAATGTAATAGAAGTCAATAATTTGGTAAAGAAGTTTGGAAACTTTACCGCCAATGACAGACTAAGTTTCTCTGTGAAGCCGGGAGAAATTTTTGGTTTCCTGGGCGCTAATGGGGCCGGAAAAACAACCGCCATGAGAATATTGAGTGGTTTGTCTTCTCCTACTTCCGGCGAAGTGAGTGTTGCCGGCTATAATGTAAAGACGCAGGCGGAAAAGGTCAAGAAAAGCATTGGCTATATGAGCCAGAAATTCTCTCTCTATGCCGACCTTACCGTGAAAGAAAATATACGCCTTTATGGCGGTATTTATGGCATGCGAAGGCAGAAAATAAATGAAAAAATGGACTTTCTTCTCAAGAAGCTTAATATGGAGGGGATTAAGAATTCTCTCATCAGCAGTTTACCCTTGGGATGGAAGCAAAAACTGGCTTTCTCTATAGCAATACTGCATGAACCAAAGATTGTATTCCTGGATGAGCCTACCGGAGGTGTTGACCCAATTACCAGGAGGCAGTTTTGGGAGATGATTTATGAGGCTTCAGCCCATGGTGTTACGGTATTTGTAACTACACATTATATGGATGAAGCTGAATATTGCGATCGGGTTTGCATTATGGAAGCCGGAAAAATAGAAGCCCTTGGAAGCCCGAATGCGCTTAAGCAGGAATTTAGTGCTAAAAATATGGATGAAGTATTTCTAAGGATTGCAAGAAAGAAATCTTAACGGAAAATTACATTTAATAAGTAAAGGATGAATAGTTTTTGGGGTTTTGTAAAAAAGGAATTTTTCCACATCTTCAGGGATGCAAAAACGATGCTGATTCTTTTTGCAATGCCGGTTGCACAGATTTTGATTTTTGGTTATGTGGTCAGCAATGAAATTAAAGATATTCGCATAGCCATATTGGATCAGGCACAGGATGAAGTTAGCCGTGAAATTACTCAGAAGATGCTTTCCTCGGGATATTTCATCTTAGATAAAAACCTTTATCATCCGAATCAGATAGAAGCGGTTTTCCAGGAAGGGGATATACGCGAGGTAATTGTTTTTCCGAATAATTTATCTCAAAAAATGGAAAATGGAGAAGAGGTTGCCTTGCAGGTAATTGCAGATGCTTCTGATGCAAATACTGCAAATCTTATTAGTAATTATACCCGGGGAATTGTAAATAATTATCTCCGGCAGGAAATTCTTTACGGGAATACACCTTACCAAATTCAAACCCAGGTACGAATGTATTTTAACCCGAAGATGAAAGGGGTATTTATGTTTGTTCCGGGGACAATGGCCCTGATTCTTATTCTAATTTCTGCAATGATGACTTCCATTTCAATTGCCAGAGAGAAGGAACTGGGAACCATGGAAATTTTATTGGTGTCGCCTCTAAGGCCTGTGCAAATTATCATTGGGAAGGTAATTCCCTATATTTTCCTGGCTTTTGTCAATGCCCTTACCATTGTTGTTTTAAGCTATTTTGTTTTTCAATTGCCAGTACAGGGTAGCCTCTTACTTTTACTTGCTGAATGCCTTTTGTATATTTTGCTTGCTTTATCCCTTGGAATCTTAATTTCCACTTTAAGCAACAGCCAGCAAGTGGCCATGTTTATTTCCATGTTTGCATTGATGCTTCCTACTATGCTGCTGTCCGGGTTTATTTTTCCAATCGAAAATATGCCAAAGGTGCTGCAATGGTTAAGTACCATTATGCCGGCAAAATATTTTATCACCATAGTAAAATCTATTATGATAAAAGGAGTAGGATTGGGATACATCTGGAAAGAAACACTGGTTCTCCTGGTAATGATGTTGGTATTTATAGGACTTAGTGTTAAAAATTTTAAAGTTCGATTGTAAAGCAAAGATGATATGAGATCAATACTGTACCTGCTTCAAAAAGAGATGATTCAAATTTTTCGGAACAAAACTATGCTTCCGCTGATTTTTTTGGTCCCTATAGTTCAGCTGCTGGTTCTGGCCCATGCTGCCACGTTTGAGATGAAGAATATTGAATTGTGTATTGTCGATAAAAATCTCTCGGAAGAAAGCCGGTTATTGAGCAGTAAATTTCAAGGATCTCCTTTTTATAAGATAACGGAGGCTACTTTTTCTGATGCCGAAATCGAACGAAAGCTATTCCGGGGCGAAGCAGATGCTGTTCTTATCATTCCTCGCGATTTTAGCAGGGATTTGGAAAATGAAAGAAAAGCAGAATTACAATTGCTCATAGATGCTGTAAATTCCAGCTCGGCGGGGTTAATCAATGCCTACACCAGTTCTGTTATTGCGGATTATCAGCAGCAAGTTGTTGTGAAGAAAACCAATCTTGCCTATGAAAATTTTAGTCCATTGAGCGTTATATCACGTTTTTGGTACAATCCTGAACTGGATTATAAAACCTACATGGTTCCGGGGATCCTGGTTATTCTGGTTACCATGATTGCCATATTTCTAACTGCGATGAACATTGTTCGTGAAAAAGAGATTGGTACCATGGAGCAAATCAATGTAACACCCATCAAAAAATATGCTTTCATCATTGGGAAACTACTTCCTTCGCTGGTAATTGCTCTATTTGAGCTTGCATTCGGGCTTTTGGTAGGAAAACTCCTGTTTGATATTCCCATTATTGGTAGTATTCCTTTACTTTTTGGATTTACCACTGTGTATCTAGTCGTTGTACTAAGCCTTGGCCTCTTGATATCCACTTTGTCCGCCAATCAGCAACAGGTTATGTTTGTTACATTTTTTGTGATGTTGCTGTTCATCCTGATGAGTGGGATTTTTACACCCACCGAGAGCATGCCGGACTGGGCTCAGAAATTCAATATTTTAAATCCTTTGGCTTATTTCATGCGGGTTATTCGTATGATAATGCTCAAGGGCAGCGGTTTTGCCGATGTTTCGAAAGAGTTTTACCATCTGCTTGTTTATGGCCTGCTAATGTTAGGAACGGCGGTTTGGCGCTACCGAAAAGTCGCTTAAATGATTTGATCGTAATTTCCTCCCGGCATCAGGTTATCCGGAAGGTGCTTTCTGGAAAGATAGCCTTCATACCTGGTGCAGTTTTTATACAACCCCTTGCAGTATAGTGCTATATGCCCTGGGATTATTTTTCCTTTTTTCTGATATTCGGGAATCGGGCATTCTTCAATAAAAGGACATTTTGTAAGTAATTGGGAAATTTTCTGATAGTTTTTTGATAGTTCGTCCATTCGTTTCCTGTTATGTACAACTGCAGAAGGATGTCGCAAGGGAAGGATGGCGTAATTTTTGGCCAAAAAAAGATGTCCAAAAACTTTTCGGATTTGTATGCTGTTGGGTACCTCCAAATCGAACTTCGAAAACAAAAAGCGTGTGACATGAAATCCCAAAGGAATGATAATATGTGGCTTTACTTCCTGAAGTTCTGCTGACAGGTAGTAATAACAGGTTTCCATCTCTTTCTTCCGTGGTTTTCTGCATTTGGGCAGATAACATTTAAGAAGGTTACTCATGTAAATATCTTTTCTATGTAAGGGAATCTGAGCCAGTAGTTTGTCCAGAACCTCACCGGAAGGGCCGGTAAACATCTTCCCCTTTTTATCTTCATCCCTGCCGGGGGCCTGGGCTACAAAAAAGATCTTTGCGGCTTCATATCCCTCCCCCGGAACCACCTTTTTTCTTGTTTTGTGCAGTTCACATCGATGGCAATCCGGCAGTTCATCTTTCCAGTCCGGGCGAATCTTCTCGTGCATAAGCAGTGCTTTATTCAACTAAATTTATTAATTTTATTGAAAATAAGAAAGTATGCTTGAAAAGATAAAGCGTTTTTTGGAATATGAAGTGTGGAGAATTTCCACAAAGACTTTTCCTAAATATAAGGTTTTCCTGCTGCGGCAACTAAGGGTCATTTTGCTTGCTTTTAGAGGATTTAGAGAAGATAAAGTGAGCTTGCGTGCTTCGGCATTAACCTTTTATACAATGCTTTCTGTTGTTCCTGTTGTGGCCATGGTGTTCGGTATATCCAAAGGCTTTGGAATGCAAAAAATGTTGCAGGAAGAGTTGAAAAGAAAATTTTACGGGCAGGAAGAAGTCATGGAGTATA
>CAYVSF010000112.1:0-8096 GCA_964453775.1 uncultured Bacteroidales bacterium | reverse complement strand
AGAGACTCCACGTAGAGTTGTAAGTTAAAAGTTGTTAAAAAGCTGTAAAAATGAAACCTATTTGTTAAATATCTGTTACTATTAAAGGGGAATTTTCGTTTAAGCCTAAAAAGCCATATTTCCCACATACAATTTATATCAATCCTTTACGTTATAGTTTAGCTCAAGAGGATTCAAAAAGTAGCAAAAGAATTTGTAGAAAAGGAGAGGGACGATGAGACAATTAAAAATTACTAAATCAATTACTAACAGGGATAGTTCATCCCTGGAAAAATACCTGCAGGAAGTGGGTAAAGAAGATATGATCACTGCTGATGAGGAGGTTGAACTGGCGCAGCGGATAAAAAAAGGAGACAGAGCTGCTCTGGAGAAATTGACCAGGGCAAACTTACGTTTCGTTATTTCAGTTGCGAAGCAATACCAATATCAGGGATTAAGCCTTCCGGATCTTATTAATGAAGGGAATCTTGGATTAATAAAAGCTGCCGAGCGATTTGATGAAACAAAAGGATTCAAATTTATTTCTTATGCTGTTTGGTGGATCAGACAATCCATTTTGCAAGCTATTGCAGATCAGTCAAGAGTTGTAAGGCTTCCTTTGAACAAGGTAGGTTCTTTGAACAAGATTCACAAAGCTTACGCACAGCTTGAGCAAAAGAACGACCGAACACCAACGGCAGATGAATTGGCTGAATTTATTGATCTTCCAAAAGAAAAAGTGGAAAGTACACTGCAACTAAGCGGGAAGCCAATGTCCGTAGACGCACCTTTCCAGGACGGAGAGGAAGGCACATTGCTGGATGTTATGGAGAATAAAGATGTTCCCGATACAGATCAGACTCTGGAGCGAGAATCGCTTAGTAGAGAGATCGAACGCACATTGAGCATACTTTCTGAAAAAGAAAGAGCTGTAATACGCTATTATTATGGTGTGGGAGGTAAAGAGATGTCGTTGGAAGAGATTGGAAACGAATTGAACCTTACGCGTGAGCGTGTTCGTCAAATTAAAGAAAAGGCTATTAGAAGGCTGCGACATTCTTCGAGAAACCGGTTGTTAAGAAAGTACCTGGGCTAATGCACTTTATAAAAGATATGGAGTCCTGCAAAATCTTGCAGGACTTTTTTTGTATCTGTCCTTCTTACTTCTAAAAATTCATTATATTTATAGAAAGTAAAAAGAATATGACTGCTACTAAAAAGCTTGGGTTTGGGACGGCTCCCGTCTTTTTTACAGCTATATCCACTATCCTGGGAGCCATTTTGTTTTTACGTTTTGGCTATGCTGTAGGAACACTTGGTTTTTTTGGCGTGCTCCTGATCATATTGGTCGGCCATTTGGTAACAATTCCTACCGCTTTTGCTATATCAGAAATTGCAACGAACCAAAGAGTAGAGGGAGGTGGAGAGTATTTTATTATTTCTCGTTCTTTTGGTTTAAATATTGGGGGAACCATTGGGATTGCCCTTTTTTTTTCACAGGCAATAAGTGTTGCTTTTTATGTCATTGCTTTTACAGAAGCTTTTGAGCCGCTGTTTAACCTGGTTGCCGAAAAATACGGTCTTATTTTACCTCGCCAGGTTGTTAGTTTACCTGCGATGACCCTTTTGGCAGTTTTAATTTTAAGGAAGGGAGCAAATTTGGGTGTAAAGGCACTCTATGTAGTAGTAGCGATACTTTTTCTATCCTTGTTGCTGTTTTTTCTTGGACAAACCAATTATGCAGATACCGCAGCTGCAGGAATTACCGAAAAACCTGTACGAAATTTTCGTGATTTTTACCTGGTCTTTGCTATCATTTTTCCTGCGTTTACAGGAATGACTGCCGGTGTTGGGCTGTCCGGGGATCTGAGATCTCCCTCGAAGTCTATTCCCCGGGGAACTGTAATAGCCACACTATCGGGAATTGTTATCTATTTCTTTATTGCCTTAAAACTTGTTCATTCTGCCAGCCCCGATAAGTTGATGAATGTACAACTTGTAATGGCCGAAATAGCTATAGGCGGAACAATCATTATCCCGCTTGGACTTGCTGCTTCAACCATTTCCTCGGCATTGGGAAGTGTGATGGTCGCACCCCGCACTCTTCAGGCTTTAGGGAATGATGCCACTTTTACATCGGCAAAACTCAATCGGTTTTTAAAAAAAGGGAAAGGCGTTGCCAACGAACCCTTTAATGCATCGCTTATTACGGTTGTTATTGCCTTTGTGTTTGTAGCTATTGGAGATGTGGATGCCGTTGCACGGATTATCTCCATGTTTTTTATGGTTACCTATGGCTCGTTGTGTCTTATTTCATTTCTAAATCACTTTGGGGCCTCACCATCTTACCGCCCAACTTTTAGAAGTCACTGGGCCCTGTCGCTTATGGGATTTGTATTCTCTGTGTTTTTAATGTTTAAAATGGATGCAATCTATGCGTTAATAGCCATCATTGTAATGATTGTTTTATATCTTATAATAAGCTATTACCATTCCGACAGACAGGGGCTTGAATCCATTTTTAGAAGTGCTTTATTCCAGATCAATCGAAACTTGCAGGTCTATTTGCAAAAATCGAAAAGTATAAAGAAAGATGTGGGCTGGCACCCTTCTGCTGTTTGCGTTGCTGATGCCTATACAGACAGAGAAAACGCTTTCCGTTTGCTCACATGGATTTCTCATAAATATGGGTTCGGAACATATATTCAATATCTGAATGATTACTACAGCAAGGCCAAACATGAAGAAAGTAGCAAAGTGCTGGAAAATCTAATTGAAAGGACCGAGGTTTTTAAGAGCCATGTGTATGTGGATACTATTGTTTCTCCTTCATATACTTCTGCAATTGCACAAATAATACAACTCCCCGGAATATCAGGTCTGGAAAATAACATGATTCTCTTCGAGTATGATAAGAAAGAACCTAAAAATCTGGGGCGTATTGTAGAAAATTTCAACCTGGTACGCTCCGGGAATTATGATGTATGTATCCTTGGTGGGTCAAACCGGATGCCGAATTACCGAGAGGGGATTCATATTTGGATACAAAAAGTGGACGAAAAAAATTTGAATCTGATGGTACTTTTGAGTTATATTATTTTAGGTCATCCCGACTGGAGGAAGGGAAAGATGAAGATATTTAATGTGGTACGTAAAAATGAGACCGGGGAAGAAACCAGGGATCAATTGGAAGAACTGCTTAAAGAAGGACGCCTTCCTATTTCCCGAAAGAATGTGGATACGGTCTACCTGGATGAAGATACAAATATCAGAACAATCATGAATGAAAAATCAGAAAAAGCCGGACTTACGATGATAGGATTTCTTTCTGAGCAAATTAAACATGAAGGCACGCAGATTTTTGAAGGGTACAAGAATCTTGGCGATATTCTCTTTGTCAATGCTATTCAGGAAAAGCGATTAAAGTAGTCTAATTGGCTATAGCTGAATATTAATAGAGTCTGTGTAGTATGTGTCTTGCTTTGGATAGACTACCATGACGTTTCTTTTGTTGAAATAACTGGCTAAATGCCCCGGTAGTTGTCGGATATGCTTGTTGTAGCTGAGCGTATTCTTTCGGGCACTAATAATAATGAGCAGATCATTTTCTTCCAGTTTTCTGGAAATAATTTTCAGCATATCCGGGCACTTTGCAGTACGGTAGGTCGTTTCTCCACTAAATTTTTCTTCAAGAAGTTTTTGTTTGATTTTTTCGGTAGTGGAAGGATAGCCCCAAAAATTTACATGGCTGTCTGTTTGTAAGCTCAGTTTTGCTACAGAATTCAGCCAGTCCTCAAAACCTGTTTCATGCTCTGCATAAGGAGGAATAAAAACATGGATATTTTTAACAAGCTTGAGTGGTTTGTTCAATTTTACTACATAAACAGGAACACCGGTTTTAAGTAAAAGGTTTTCAAGCAGGGTTCCAAAAAAGATATCAAAGGGCGATGTTTTTTCATGCCAACCCATAATAATACGTGTTGCCAGAAATTCTTTTGCTGCACGGTTCAACCCATCAGCTACATTTGTGTCGACCCTGGAAATGGATTTTGCTTCAATTCCTGCTTCAGAGGCATGCTCTTTTGCCTGGTCAAGTATATTGTTGTAGTGCAAAACATTTTTTGAGCTGTCGTTATCATCAGGAACAATGCTGATGGGATAAAGTGGGTTGTCATTGTTTTTATCTTTCATTATTGCAGCGAAATGCATCAGTTTCTCTACATTCTCCGGTTTTGATATGGCCACTAATATCTTTTCGGTTATCTCTTTTTTCTCTTCAGGCCTCTTCCCATCTTGTTTCAGGGCGATTTTTATTCCGGCATTTTGAGTCACAAAAGAGCTTAGAAGGCTGGTTACCAAAACAAGCAAGATGGTGGCATTCATAATTGTTTCATGGACAACCCCCAGGTTATAGCCTACGATAATTATTGCAATAGCTGATGCGGCACGTGCATTTGAAAGACCAAAAATAAGGTGACGTTCCGGGACGGAGTAGCCATAAATTTTTTGGACGATATAAGCACCTGCATATTTAGTAATAATAGCAATTATAACCAGGATTAAAATGGTCCATGCCATCTCCCAGCTATGGAAAAGCACCTCTAAATCCACCAGCATACCAACGCTTATAAGGAAAAATGGAATGAAGATGGTGTGTCCAATAAAGACAATCCGGTTCATTAGTGGGGATGATTGTGGAATTAACCTGTTTAAGGCAAGACCAGCAAAGAAGGCTCCTATAATGGGTTCTACATGTGCAAATTCTGCAATGACTGCAGATACGAAAACAACAGCCAGAACAAATATATATTCCGAGCTGCTTTCTCCATCGTGGTGTTTGAAGAACCATCTGCTTAAGCGGGGGAAAATCCAGTTAACAATGAATACAAAAACAGCAAAGTAGAGAAGGAACTTTAACCAAAAGTACCAATTCAATTCACCTTGTGCCGATTCGGAAATGAAAGCGAGGATTAAAAGCGCCAGGGTATCTGCTATAATGGTTGCTCCAATGCTGATATTCACTACCCGGTTTTTACTGATACCGAGTCTGCTCACTATTGGATAAGCAACCAGCGTTTGAGTGGCCATCATGCCTCCAATAAGCAGAGAGGCTAAAAAGTTGAAGTCGAGGAGGTAAAAAACAACTACAAAACTGACGACAAAAGGCAAAAAGAATGTAAGAGCACCAAGTGTAAAAGACTTGTTCCTGTTTTTCTGAAAATCATTTAAATTGATTTCAAGCCCTGCCAAAAACATTAAGTAGAGCAATCCTACCTCGCTAAAAATGCTGATACCAATATCCTCTGATAATAAATTAAGGCCATTGGACCCTACCAATACACCTGCCAGAATAAGGCCTATAATTTCCGGAATCCGTATTCTTTTAAACAGAGCCGGAATCAGTAAAATGATGAGTAAAACCAGCGTAAATATTTGCAGTGGTTCTTGAAGAGGAAGATGAATGTCCATTGGGTTTACTTTGGCAGTTTTTAGTTACAACAATTAAAACAGAACTTGGTTCGTTGATCTGCATAACTCATCCATCTTGAATTTTAGATGAGATCTTCTTAATAACCGATAAAAGCAATTGCATATCTTTTTTACCTAAAAACATAAGGCGTTCCATAATTCTGTTGAACAGGGGGCTTTGGCTTTCAAAACCTACTTTCATAAGCAAAGCTTTGCTTTGTTCTTTAACGATTTGCGAGGTGGCCTCATTCATATCACTGCTATTTTCTTTTTTTCTTATGTCTTTGATTGAAAGGGTGTACGCATAAAGCATTACCGCTTGGGCTAGATTAAGAGATGGATAGGTCGTTTTAAGCGGAATTGTGGTGGCTATATCACAGTGTGCCAGTTCTTCGTTTTTAAGACCGCTTTCTTCCCGCCCAAATACAATAGCTACGCGCTCGTTGCTATTTGTTTTTCTTTCAATAAGTTCAGGTAAATCAGGCATTTGTACCACATCCTGATTTATCCTTCTGTTTTTTGCCGAAGTTCCAATGATAATATCGCAATTGTCAATACTAGCTTTAAAGCTTGAATAGGTTTTTGCATTTTCCAGGATTTCATTGGATGCATGAGCCAGCCAACGTGCAGGTCCTGTAAGGTATTCGCAGGGTTTAACCAGCCTTAATTCTGAGAAGCCCATGGTTTTTATAGCACGTGCAGCTGCCCCGATATTTTCAGGAACGGCAGGTTCTACAAGAATAAATACAATGTGCATATATCTTATATTGAATGTTTGATGGATTTATTTATTTTTTATTGAGGTTAATTTTTCCATAAAGCAACTCCAGTATTGTTGATGAAATTCCAGACTTTTTCTTTCAATTAAAAGTTGCAAACCTGTAGTTTTTTCTGAATAAGGGTATTCTTTATAGGTTTTTTCGTTATACAGGTAAGCGCCTTCAGGGTGAAACTGCACGCCCAGGACATTGGGGTACTTTGTATGACGCAGGCCTTCTATGATTTTTTGATCCATAGAATAGGCTATAGGTATAAATCCTTTCCCGATTTTTTCAACAGCCTGATGATGGTTACTGTAGACCCATGATGTATCCTTATGATCTCCTGTCAAACACAAAAGTTCACCTGAATTGATTTGAACGGGATGAAAATTACCACTAAACAGCAGGTTATCATCTCTTATATTTCGCCAGTAGTTGCGATGCATGCTTTCTGTTGGTAAGTCCAGTATCGATTCAATGGTTTGGATCTGATAGAGTTCTGATGGAATATCCTGTATTAGCTTGCCACCTGTAGCGACATTCATACTTTGCATCCCCAAACAAAACCCATAGATTAGATAATTCGGTTTTTTTTCCATAAGAGGAGTGAAACTTTCATTTTGGTTTCCTCCCAAAAGATGAAACAGAAAAGACAATTCAAAATAGTGTCTGTAAGGATCTGAAATTGCAGTAGTAAGATGGGTTTCTTCACCATAGCTTTCGGGAGGAATATCGGGTCCGCCAAAAAAAATGATTCCATCGGAGGTTTCAAATAGTTCTTTGTAAATATTGCTAAGCTTATTTTTTTGGTATAGTTCCCCTGGTTGTATAGGAGCATCAATGGTGATCAGTTCAATTGTTGCAAATGGATGTTCTTTAAGATAATCTTTACTCTCCTGGTAGTCATATTTTTCATCCACATGGTAGATTCCTGTAAGTTCTATTTTGCTAAGATCGATAAGCCCTTTTTCATTAAGGGTGCGTAATACTTCCAGGTTATAGGCAGTGGGGTGTGTTATGAGTAATTGAGTTTCTTGAGGCGTTGCTGCATGGATTTGATAGCTTGAAAAGCCCCAAGAAACGATAATAAGCGCAAGTATAATTTTTTTCATGGCGAACCGAATTTCTGTCAGGAAAGATAATAAAATCTTAGTGCTTTTCTTCTTTGTATTCAACAATAAAACCCAATTTTTCAGGATGATCTTTTACGCTCTTCAAGTTTTTCTCTTTTACTAGCGTATAAACCGAAAGAATATCGCCAAAAGCAACCCATGTAAAAATGAAACCTGTGAGAACAAAATAAGATGATTCATTAAAGTATCCCGCAAGAAGAGGTGCAATGCCCATAATAAGAAGGGGAAGGATACCGCCGATAATATACTGATAAGGTTTTAGAGAAAGTTTGCAATGTGTGTAGGGAGCCAGAAATTTCCATTGAATCCCAAAACTGATATTTTTCCAGGGTTTAGGAGTAAAAATTGCCCAGCCCAGGGCATGAAGTCCTTCGTGTAAAGGAATGCCTGCAATGATAAGGACTATTCCGGTTTTGGCAAAGAATAATAAGTCAGTGTTAAAAGAACTCCACCCAAAAATCAGAATAAACGGAAGGATGTACAAACCCAATAGTGGAATTGTGGCATAAAGTGCAATTTTGTTGGCAAAAGGGATCTCTATAGTTATTTCTTTGCTATTCCTTTGCATAATCAGGCTGAATTAAAAAGGGGTGTCTCTTTTAGAAGCACCCCTTTTGATCATAGAGTTTCACAAATTAGTTCCTTTCTTCTCTTGGTTTTGCCTTTTTAACTACAATGGTTCTGCCTTCAAGTTCAACGCCATTGAGTTCTTCTATTGCAACATTGGCATTTTCATCATTTGGCATTTCAACAA
>CAYVSF010000111.1:0-8196 GCA_964453775.1 uncultured Bacteroidales bacterium | reverse complement strand
CATATCCAAAAACAACTTGATGATGCTGGTGTTGAAGCTGAAGTTGATATCACTTATACGCCAGGCACACCTGTCGTTTTCTATGAAGAAGAGGGTCGATTAAATTGTCCTGATGATTTTTATGATATGTACAATTGGTACCTGGATGGGGAATACTTAAAGAGTACTACTGACAATTCAATTACTATGGAAGTGTCTGGTGAATATCAATTAACTGTGACCAGGAACAATTGTACTTCTGATCTTTCGGAAGGATATAATTACAATGTGGGATTTGATGATGAAGGGAATGACTTGTTTGAGATCTACCCAAATCCTGCAAAAGATGTTGTTTATATTAGTTACGACCGGGTAAAAGGGAATACAGCATTTGCCTTGTATGATTTAACCGGGAAGATACGTATGCGTGGGCAGTTCAATTTGGGTCATGAATACAGGTTAAACCTTAAGGATATTCCCTCAGGAATCTATTATTTGCAGTTGATGACAGAAAATCAACAGTGTACAAGAAAACTAATTGTTAAGTAATTACTTTCTGAACAAGCCACGTAAGATATGGGCAGTACCCTCGTGGTGCTGCCCTTCTTCAAGGTGAACTTCCTGTTGGGTAAGTTCGATTATTTCCAGGTGTTTAAAATCTTCTTTTATCTCTTGGGGCTCATAGAGCATGTCGATATTTTTTGGTCCGCCTGAATCGTTTTTTATCTGCTCCTTTGTAAAAGCTTCTATAAGCATATAACCTCCGGGATTTAATAGCGTTTGGAGTTTTTTATGGAAAAGGATTCGATCTGTAGAAGGCAGGTGCAGGTAAATTAAAGCAATGGCATCATATCGTTTATTCGTATTAAGGTCGCTAATTTCATGGTTTTCGTAGCGGATATCTACCCCTTTTTCCCGGGCCAGATTGAGGGCTTTCTTTTTCGCTTCTATACTGTAATCGATGGCATGAATTTCCCATCCTTTGGAGGCTGCATACACTGCATTTCTTCCTTCCCCTTCTCCGGGAAGCAGGATAGCGCCCTTCTTATGGTGATCGATGAACCATTTGAAATAGATATTGGGCTCTTTCCCATAAATGTATTCTGCATTTGCATACCGTTTGTCCCAGTTTAGCTTCATATATATATTTTTTGATCAATAAAACACTAAAAAAAGATACACAAATGAAGGCAAATTGTTTGGAGATTTCTGGATTGCTTTATATATTGCACAAAATTACAAAATTTGTGCATGTGTGAATACGCCTACTATGCCTGTTAACAGCGCCAGAAATTATATCGTGAAAGTTGCCCTTAGTGTGTTTGGTCGTTTAGGTTTTGCCAAAACAACCATGAGTGACATTGCTATAGCTGCTAAAAAAGGAAGGCGTACCATCTATCAGTATTTTAAAAATAAAGATGAAGTATACAAAGCTGTTATTGAGGATGAAACGGAAAAGCTTATCAGTCAACTTTTACCCATCATTGAATCGGATCGATCACCCGGTGATAAGTTGAAGCAGTATTTTATGTTAAGGGTAAAGATAATTTTCAGGCTGTCCGATCAAAATCAGGCAATTAAGTATGGTTTTCTAAATGACTATAAGAGAATAGAGCGCATAAGGCATTTATTTGATGATAGAGACTATAAATTAACCATTAGAATATTGCGAGAAGGAATAGATAAGGGGGTTTTCCATCCGGAAAATGTTGAACTCACTGCCAAAAATATTGGTATGGCAGCCCGGAGTCTGGAAAGAGAGTGCATTAGCCTGAATTATAACCAGGCTTGTAAAAAACAAATGGAGCATTTTATTCAATTAATTATACAAGGATTACAAGTATAATGTTTATAGAGGCTATAGCACATTATCTTCCGGAACAGATTATTCCCAATGCCTACTTTAAAGCGGTAAATGGTTTAAATGAAGACTGGATTGTGGCCAGAACAGGTATTAAAACCCGTACAAAGGCGATCAAAAATGACAATACCAATACCATGGGGATTAAAGCTGTTGGCAAGTTGAAAGAGCAAAAGAATGACTCCCTTATTGATGTGGATCTGATCATTGGAGGTTCTTATTCTCCCTATGATACAGTAGGTACGCTTGCCCATGCCATTCAAAGGGAATTGAATATTCAAAGGGCAAAAGCGGTATATCTTTCATCTGCCTGCTCTTCTTTTATCAATGCCGTAGAAGTGGTGGAGGGCTATTTTGCAATAGGGAAAGCGAGTAAGGCTCTTATCGTAGTTTCGGAACATAATACCGCCTACAGTAACGAAAGAGATGAAAAGAGCGGGCATCTATGGGGTGATGGAGCTGCAGCAATTGTGCTAAAAAAAGAGGGTAAACCATCAGAAGCAAGAATACTGGATATCTTTACCGAAGGACTTGGCCACATCGGACAGGGGCCATCCGGGATATATCTCCATCCAATGAATGGTGGACTTCAAATGCCCCATGGAAAGGATGTGTTTATGAATGCCTGTAATTATATGATTTATTCCCTGGAATATATCCTTGAGAAAAACAACCTGGATTTAGAGCAAGTTGATTATGTGATTCCTCATCAGGCAAATATCAGAATCATTAATCATATCGCCCATTCCCTGGAAATACCCCATGAGAAGATGATAACTAATATTGAAGAATTGGGAAATACTGGTTCTGCAAGCACGCTGATTGCTTTATCGCAAAATTTAGAACGAATTGGTAGAAATAAAATGATTGCATTTACTGTTTTTGGAGGCGGTTATTCTACCGGCTCCATGTTATTGCAAACATGATTTTTCCTTCCCTATATTTTATCTTTGTTTCCTCGTGTGCAGGCTGGCAAAACCCTTTGTCAGCCTGCTTTTTTTTTTGATTCGTTGAATTAAAAATCCAGCTTGGTTTCATCAAGTTCTTTGCCAAGAGTTGCTCTCTTTTTCTTGTAGAACCTTAGCATTTGCCTTATTGCTTCAACGTTTTTACTGTCCAATGAAACATCGTAATGACGCGTCCCCATAAATCGTAATGTTGGTGAAGCTATTTCCTCACCGAAAATTTTGTATAGCAAATATATATCGCTTTCAGTTACCCCATAATCACCCATTTCAATATGGTTACCGTCCACTGTTACTTGATTCAATTTATCTGAACGAGAGATGTCCATAAGGAATTGATTGCCTTCACCATCATATAATAGAACCTGATCATATTTAATTGGATCTTCATGACTGGTAATTAAACTAATCCTGATTTGTGCATTCCCATCTCTTTCGGAAATGTAGACCTCTAAAGGTTTTTTGTATTCTACATACCTTTCAAAGAAGAGCTTATGGTTGTAGAAATTTGAAGAAGCCAGTTTGTCATATTTTACATAGATATCACTTGAACCTGATACCACATTATATCCTTTTGGGATTGGTGAACAGCTGCTTATTAGAAGCAAGCCTGAGATAAAAAAATAGAAACGAATCTTTTTCATACAAGTAAGTTTTTGTTACTTTTATGTGTTTTATCTATTGGACTGTTTTATAATTAAAAGGCTTAATTAATTTAAATTTAATCATATGAAAATAAAGGTGTTATATATTGGAATGGCTCTGTTCTTGTTAATAGGCTTGCAAATGAATGGATTCGCTCAGGCCGAGGATTGCAAAGGATTTTATTTTGTACCTGAAGAAATGCCCGAATACAGAGAAGGAAATGATATTCTGGAGGAGAAAATCATTGAAAAACTACAAACTTATGAGTTTAAAGAAAGTCAGGAAAAAAGCGTCGTATTTATCATGGAATTCCGTATTGATTGCCACGGGACACCTTACATGATTGATATCTCTAAATCCCCAGATGAATCATTTACCAAATGGATGGAAGAAGTGCTTAAAAAGGAGGATGCCTGGGTACCTGGCAGACATAACGGAAGACCAACGAATAGTGCATTTAATATTTACGCAAAGTGGAAGAGAAAGGATAAGTTTAAAGTCTACTTCAACAATATGTAATAGGTTTGAAATTAGTGATTCTGTTTAATTTTCATAAATAAAACCCGATGAAAAAGTTAAGTATTCTAGTTGCTGGTATTCTATTATTCACAACAAATCTTTTCGCAGTAGATTTTGATCAGTACTTCCTGGATAAAACCATGCGCCTTGATTATTATCACATGGGGAATGCCACTGAAGAGCATTTTTCGCTTGACCAAATAGTGTATGATGGAATCTGGGCAGGAAGTGTAAATCAGTTAATCGATGAATTGAGACTGGGGAAGTATCTTTTTGAAGTAATAGATATAGAGAGTGGGGATGTAATCTACTCAAAAGGTTATGCCAGTATTTATGGTGAGTGGGAGACAACACCCGAGGCAAAGGAGAATTGGGGTGCCTATCATGAATCTCTGAGATTTCCATGGCCAAAAGCTCCGGCTAAAGTGATTATCTATAAAAGAAATGCAGATTATGAGTTCTCGCCAGTGTGGGAACAAACAATAAATAGGGATTCATGGCGGTTTAATTCTTCAGAGGATAAGCCGGTATATGAAGCATTTGATGTGGTTACCAATGGGGATCCCAAAAAATCAGTTGACATTGTTATTCTTAGTGAAGGATATACTTCAGATGAGATGGATAAATTTCATAAGGATGCTAAAAAATTTGCCAGCACATTATTAAGCACCGAACCTTTTGCCAGCAGAAAAGAGCTGTTTAATATTCGCGCTGTAGAAGTGCCATCACCATCTTCTGGGGTACATCATCCGCATCAGGATATTTATAAGCGTTCAGCTATTTCTGTTCGATACGGAGCCTTCAATTCGCAGCGTTATGCATTGGGGTTTGATAACAAAACCATACGAGATGCAGCGGCAGCAGTACCGTATGAAAACACCGTTTTGTTGATGAATGATAGTATTTATGGAGGAGGTGGTATTTATAACCTGTATATTACCGCTGCTGCCGATAATGCTTTTTATGAGTATTTATATGTGCATGAATTTGGCCACCATTTTGCCGATCTTGCTGATGAATATTATAGTTCAGCTACTGCATATGAAATGGGAAGCACTGTTAAGGAACCATGGGAATTAAATGTTACGGCTCAGACCGACCGTGATAAAATTAAATGGAACGATTTGATTGACGAAGATGTTCCTGTTCCAACACCCTGGAATAAGGAAAAATTTGATGCGCATAGCAAGAAAGTACAGACAGAAAGAGCCCGTTTGCGTAAGGCAAAGGCAAGCGAAAATCAATTAGAAAAACTGTTCCTTGAGCAAAGAGAGTGGGAGGATCATTTCCTGGAGAATATTAAATATGCGGGTAAAGTTGGTTTATACGAAGGAGCGCAGTATCACAGTAAGGGATTGTACAGATCAGCTCCCAATTGTATCATGTTTACCCGAACCACCACATTCTGCCCTGCATGCCAGCGGGCTATCAACCTGGTGATTGATAGCTACACGAAATAAACAACCACTGATTTATAATTTAAACCTGCTCATTCTCGAGCAGGTTTTTTAATCTTTTCGAATTATACCACCACCCACAAGACAGTCCTTTTCATAGAAAACAGCGGGTTGTCCGGGGGTTAAAGCCCAAACCGGTTCGTCCACGCTAACGCGGGCAAAGTCTTTTTCCAGAAATTCAATATGGGCATTGCCTGATGGGTTATTTCCATAGCCCCTCACAACCAGTTGAAGAGATGAAAGCTTTCGATTCCCTGGAATACCTTCGTTAAAATTGAGTTGATGAATAAAAAATTCTTTCTTCATCAGCTGCTCTTTGGGAGCAGCTATTAAAAAGTTTTTTTCCTGAATGATTTTTTTTACCTGCCAGCCATTGTAACGAGAATCGTGAAAGAACAAATCCTTTTTTTGACCTATGGTGTAATTGTATATTCCCGAATGATAGCCAATTTCATTCATATGCTCATCCAGGATACGACCCTTGTTGTAGGGATGGATAAGTCGTCTTTCTTTTAGTAGCTCTCTGTAATTCCTGCCATCCAGGAAGCAAACTCCCATGCTTTCACGCGTTCGAATGATTTTTTTAAACCCTTTTTCTTCGGCCATTTTACGTATTTCTGATTTGGTATATTCACCCAATGGCGTTATAGCCATAGAGAGCATATCGTTATTAAGTTCCCACAGGAAATAGGATTGATCTTTGATGGGATCTTTTCCTTTATGGACAAAGTAATTGTTTCCTTTCTCTTTTATTCTAATATAATGACCGGTTGCAATTTTGTCGAAACCATTCTCCAGGGCATATCTTTTTAAATGTGCCCATTTTACCATACGATTGCAAAGCGAACATGGGCTTGGAGTTAGTCCTTCAAGGTAAGCTTTGAGGAAAGGGGTAATGACCTTTTTATCCAGCTCTTTTTTGAGGTTGACGAAATGGATTTGGATCCCTAGAGCTGCTGCTTTCCCTTTAATTGTTTCTATTTCCTGTTTTTCATCAACATGTAGGGGGGTAAAAAGTCTGAAATTTAAAGCCTCTACCTGGAAACCTTGATTTTTAAGTATCAGGGCTGCCATAAAGCTGTCGATACCACCACTAAATGCCAGTAATACTTTTTGCATGGGGGCAAAAATAATAAACTCGAATCAGATTAGTTCTTGGTGCCTTTATTTAATTTATTTTTTACTTCCCTAAGGATTTTTTTATGTAGAACTTCCTGCTTTTTCTCAATAAAACTCCATACGGTTTCTTTATCTCTTTTGGAGTACTCTCTTAGTGCCCAGGAAGGCGCTTTTACTACCATATCATCTCTATCGGAGGCCAAAGCTTCACAAACCATCAGCGTACGCACGGGATCGCCATTCCCACCTTGCGATTTTTGGTTCAATCCTACCGTAAATACAAGGGCCATTCTTCTTTCCCATCGGTTTTCCGATTGTGTCCATTGCATGATTTCCTCATCACTGAGGATGTAGTTCTGCCAAAGATATCCACCAATGTATACGGAAAAGGTATCAACAGAAACCCAATTGTCCAGATTTTTTGCCAGTTTCAGGAAATCTAATTTGGTAAGGGCTTCCCTGGTCTTTTTCTCTCTACGAATCAATTCATAGGCCATATGCTGACACTCAAAAATATCCTGATTAACCAGCTCAATCGCAAATTCAATTTTTTCGCGGGGAGAAAAATCCTTAATTTTTGGTTTTAGTCTTTTCAGGACTTTACGTTCATCAGGCGTTGTAACGCCAATTATTTTTTGTTTACTGGGGTAATAGCTCCCGGACATAGCTTTTCTTTTGGGATCCTGCCTGCTCTCAAGTTCTTTTATAATAAAACTGATGAGCGCACTATTCTCCTTCATCATTTTATACCGGTTGTTGTGGCACTTTTAGCAATTTGCTTAAATCGTATCCTTTTTCTTTGGCCTTATCGAGCAGCATTTGATAGGTTTCTTCTTTCATTTCAGGAGTTCTGCTTAGAATCCATAAATAGCCCGGGGAAGAGCTTCCTATAAGCGCATATTGATAATTTACCGTATCCAACTCAAGAATATAATAATCAGCATAGAAAAAAAGAAAAAAGGCAACCTTTAGTTTGCCGGGTTCTTTGGGGTTTGGAATTTTAGCTTTTCCCTTTGCCACTTTTAATTTTCCATCCAGGCTGTCCTGATATCCTTTATTGATTACCCGTATTTTTCCATTTTCTTTTAACTCATATGTAGCTGTAACACCTACCAAACCTTTCTCAAAACGATGTGGATACCGTGCTATCTCGTACCAGGTTCCCATATATTTTTCAATCGAAATATTTTTTACAGTTTTCATTTCCTGTGATTTTTTTTGAGCAGAACATGCATTGAATAAAAATGATATAATTAGGAGATAAAGCAAGTTTTTTGTCCTGGAATTCATGATTGCTTGTTTTTGTTCAAGTTATTATTTTTTTCTGAGAAAAGATATTTCATTAAAATAAAAAAGCTATCCCCATTTTGAGGATAGCTTTTTTGATTTTGAATTATAAGCGAAGCTTATTCTTCAGTCTTTTTTGGTAACCACTGGTTTACAAGTTCCATGTTGCTTTCCATCCACTCTTTGGCAACCACATCTTCGCTCTTATCGGAATCTGCAATAGCTCCCATAAGATCACCCAGTTGTGTACCATTCATTTTGAAATTCTTAAAGAACTGAGCAGCAAAAGGATCATCTTTAGAGAATCCTTTTCTTGCCGTTGTCTCGATACGCTCTGTTTGTCCGTAAACTCCTTTTGGATCTT
>CAYVSF010000110.1:0-8207 GCA_964453775.1 uncultured Bacteroidales bacterium | reverse complement strand
ACCGATGCCCATTCGGCGGTGGGAGATTTTGATCATGAAGGGGTGCAGGAAATTCTGCCCACGAATGACATTCCTAATTACATAGGAACCACTGTTTACAAATATTCCATAGAACCGATCAATGAAAAACCCACTGATTTGGCATTGAGGAATGGATTTGCACCAGAGGATATCATTTCCGGTGCTAAGGTGGATACCATTGATGTTACAGATCCGGATGGAAATAACGAACACAAGTTGGCTTTTAGCAATGAGGGTGAAAATGACAATAGTTCTTTTACGCTTGAAGGCAATGTTCTTAAAACAAAGATTGACTTTGATTTTGAAACACAAAGTAGTTATCGACTTTACATGAAGGCAACAGATAATTACAACGCCAGCCTGGTGAAAGAGCTTGTACTGGAAATAGATGATCTGAATGAGGAGCCGTTTGTTTTGAATCCATTGAAGGACCAGGTGACCAGAGAATTGGAGGCCTATACCTACATTATCCCGGATACATCGATTGTTGATCTCGACGCAGGGGACCAACTAAGCTTTACGACAACTCTTACAGATGGCACGAGTCTACCTTCATGGCTGAACTTCAATTCCACTTCGAAAACTTTTTCAGGGACTCCCCCTGAGATGGATTTGAAGTCAATTCATGTTGTGGCACAGGATGTTGCGGGCTTAACAGCAAAGGATACCTTTATCCTTGTTGTGGAAGGTTACGATGAGGTTACGGAAGAAGAAATTACGGTAGATACAACCAGTTCGGAAGAAACAGTAACAGTCACCGTTCCGGAGGAGGTGTTTGCGGAAATGGGGCTTGGAGAGGAAGTTACATATTCTGCGTCTCTTGCAGATGGTTCGGAACTTCCAGATTATATCGTTTTTGATCCGGAAACACTTACGTTTACAATCACCCTAAATAACAACAAATCGTATAAGGATATTTTAGGGAGCCTGGATGTAATTGTTACCGGAGTAGACCGTGATGGGTACCAGGCAAGTGTTGGTTTTACACTGGAGGGAGAATACCTGGATGACCGGATAAAACTGAGTCCAACAATCAAGCTCTATCCCAACCCGGTGAATGACAAGCTGACGATTGAACTACCCGGAAACAACCAGAGAACAAGCATAGAACTTTATGCTCTGGATGGGAAGTTAATGAAAACGCTCCTGCTTGAATCGGAAAAGACAGACATGGACATGAGTAGCCTGCAAGCGGGCATCTATTTATTAACCATTCGCTCCGGGGATGATGTGGTATCTTACAGACTTGTAAAAGAATAATCTGCTTTTATTGGATACTAAGGGCTGTATTCTCATAAGGGGTATGGCCCTTTTTATTTACTGGAGCAGAGAACTTTTACAGGCCGTTTTTCGTAATTATAGAGTAAGTCATGAACAGGGTGTGAAATTCCTTGTTGTACGATTATTCAATTCTTCTATGATGACTGAAGCTACGCTTTTCGAACAAAAGATTACGGATTTGAGGAACCGCATACTCAATTTTGGAATTGTCCTGTATGCTGTTTTTCTTACGATTAATTTCACCTTCATTAGTTTACGTACCCTTCCCGATGGGTTTGCCTTTGCTGTTGTTTTCCAGGGAGGCCTTACCCTGGGCATTATTTTGTTGGCTTTTTTCAGGAAAAAATTGAGTTTGCGGATAAAGATTTATGCGGTCATGTTCCTCGGCTTTCTGGCTTTGATCTCCGGTTTTAATACCTATGGCTTTTTAGCATCCGGCAAAATCTACATTCTTATTATCCCGGTTTTTGTGGCCTTGATATTTTCCTACCGGAATGCATTGTTTATCCTCTTTTTCTATATTTTGGTTTATGCTGCATTTGGCTACCTCTACAGTTCGGAAATACTGGTGCAAACTAAAGTGGATGCCAATGAGTACATTACACGTCCTTTGGCATGGATTGCAGAGGCCAACATTATATTACTTACTGCGTGGGCGCTGGTTTATGTAAGTCACAGCCAGGAGAAAACCATTCTCTCCAATTTCCAAACCATCGAAAAGCAACATACAAGGATTAAAGAAAAAGAGGAATCCTACCGGGCGTATTACAATTACAATCCCCTGCCCACCCTCACCATTCGAAAATCAGACAGTAATTTTGTGGTGGTGGATGTGAATAAAGCCGTCCTGGAGTATTCCAAAGTCCCGGCCGAAAGGATTCTATACCACAAGTTGGATGAGTTGTTCGAACAGCCTAATGCCCGGGTGATTGAATCGAAGATTGAAAATGTCCTTAAAACAAAGCAAGAGGAAAGCATTGAGATTGAGGAGCCTTTTATTACATTAGGTAAGGTGAAGTACCTGAATGTGTTTATGGGGTTTATTCCTCCGGATGTTATTTTGCTTTCTTTTACAGATATCACGGATAAAAAGAACGCCCAAAAGCAAATTGTAAATGCGATGATTAGTGCTGAGGAACAGGAAAGGGCCCGGATTGCCAGGGAACTTCATGATGAGGTTTCGCCGGTGCTTTCCGCGACCAAATTGTATCTGCAGTCCCTGTTCGTTTCTGATGATAAGAAAAAGCAGGAGGAAATATCGAAAAAGATTTATGCTACTATGGACGAGGCGATTGGCAGCATTACGGATATTTCCAATAATTTGAGCCCCCATGTGCTGCAAAATTTTGGTTTTATATCGGCCCTGGAATCTTTTATGGATAAAATACAGGAAACCACTCCCATCAAATTTGTTTTCACCCATGATGCAAAGCGGGAAATTGAAGAGCACACGCGGGCCAATTTATACCGCATGCTCATTGAGCTGATCAACAACACCCTGAAGTACGCGGAGGCGAGCAAGGTGATTGTTGATATCAAAGAGCAAGGCCGGAAGCTGGAAATATATTTTGAACACAATGGAAAAGGCTTTAATTTAGAGGAGGCGCTAAAGAAGAAAAGGAAAGGGATGGGCTTGATCAATCTGTTTAACCGGATCCATTCCCTTCATGGGGAGATCGATTACCAAACAAGCCCCGAAGAAGGGGTGAAGGTAAAAATAACAGCGCCTTTTGAAAAAGAATAATGACTGACCGGATAAAAATATTTATTGCAGACGACCATGCCATTTTCCGGGATGGTTTGCGCACCCTTTTGTCTAATATTTCCGGACTGGAGGTGTTGGAAGAGGCAGCTAATGGACTGGAAATGCTAAAAAAGCTGGAAACCTGCCAGCCGGATATCATCCTTACGGATATTTCAATGCCCGAAATGGACGGTATTGAGGCTACCGAAAAAGCTCTGGAGCGCTTTCCGGATCTCAAAATTATTGCTTTAACCAGTTATACCGATCACATTTACTATTACAAAATGATAAAAGCCGGGGTGCAGGGCTTTGTGCTCAAGAAAGCCGGAAAAGAAGAACTGGAGGAGGCTATTCACCTGGTGATGGAAGGAAAGAACTTTTTCCCACAGGACATCCTCCGTAACCTGGTGTTTTCATTAAGTCACAAAGACAGCATTGCCTTGCAGGAGAAACAGGTAAGCCTTAGCAAACGTGAAATAGAGGTGTTGGAGTTGCTCTGCCAGGGATATACCAATAAAGAAATTGCCGAAAAACTACATTTAAGTCATAAAACCGTTGACAACCACCGTACAAACTTACTTTCTAAAACAGGAACGAGAAATACGGCCCATTTGGTGATGTTTGCCATCAAAAATCATTTTATCGAAATTTAGTTTTACTCCTTAAAACCCTTGTTAGGGCTAGATTGCCGGATTTTTAGGTAAGTTGCCTGATACCTCCGCTAAGGGATTTACCCTATTGCTTCGGTGTGTTTCCCTCTTTTCTACCCTTCCTTACTACCCTACTTTTGCCCTCACATGAAAATGATAAAGTTCATAATTGTAGATGACAATCCAACGTTTAGGGAAAGCCTGCGGTTTTACCTGGAAAACATTCTGGATTACCGGGTACTCGCCGAATTTGAAAACGGCAAGGAATTTCTCTCCGGTGAAAGTTATTATGAAGCCGATATCATTTTAATGGATATTGAGATGCCGGAGATGAACGGACTGGATAGCATCAAACTGGCGCAACAGGATTATCAGTTTGTGAAGGCCATTGCCATTACCAGTTATGAAGAGAGGGCCTACTTAGACGAATTGTTAAAAATGGGTTTTAAAGGCTGTGTGCTGAAGAGCGACGTCTTTAAGCAGTTGGAAAAGGCCATAACACAAGTTATGGATGGGAGATACTATTTCCCGAAAAATATCAAGACAACAACAAACCAATAAATAGTAACATTATGGAATCAGCAGTTCAGGCAAAATTGAATTCTTACCTTACTTTTCGTATTGGGGAAGAGGAATATGGCGCCCATGTGAGAGAGGTCATCAACATTCTGGAGCTGCAGGAAATCACGAAGGTGCCCAAAGCTCCCGACTACATGAAAGGAGTGATCAATCTTCGGGGAAAAGTGCTTCCTGTAATCGACACGAGAGTGAAAATGGGTCTTGCTCCCATCGAATTTACAGAGAATACCTGCATTATTGTGATGGAACTTCACTGGAACAACGAGGAAATAGTAGTCGGCGCCCTGGTGGACGAGGTAAAGGCTGTACTGGATTTGGATGAGAACGAAATGCAAGAAGCCCCGGGCATCGGATCTGTTTTTACTTCCAAATTTATCCGGAACATGGCTAAAGTGGGCGACCGGGTTATCATGATTTTAGATCTGATTAAACTCTTTAGCCTGGAAGAAAGCAGGGAATTACAAAACATGAGTACGCAACAACAAACCAATTAATAATTATGACTTTACAGGAAATTATCATAGATCAGCTTATCGACATTGCCATGGCAATTCCTTTGGCCTATATCGTATTGAGATTATTATTCAAGAAATCTGTCCTTCTAAAAATTGCCATTATTCTTGTCATCAATGTGATTTTGGCATCATTTGTTAACACTTATCAGGAGCAGGGATTTTACCATGATTTAGTATCTTTTGGCATCATAACAATCATTACTGTTATAGCTTTGGTGCTTATAACCCGAATGCTTAAGCAGCCTTTGCAGGAGTCCATTCAAAAGTTGGTATTGCTCTCCCAGGGGAAACTGGACGAGCAGTATGTAAAAGTGGATTCGGAGAATGAAATTGGTCTCATTAATAATGCCATTGCCGATTTGGCGGGTCAGTTAACCGGAATTGTTTCCGATATCAAATCGAATGCCGGGAACCTTTCAGCTGCCAGCCAGCAGCTAAGTTCCAGCTCCGAGCAGCTGTCACAGGGAGCCTCCGAGCAGGCTTCATCAGCTGAAGAGGTGTCCTCTTCCATGGAGCAAATGGCGGCCAATATTCAGCAAAATTCGGATAATGCAAGACAAACCGAGCAGATTGCCGTTAAAGCTTCCAATGGGATAAAAGATGTTTCTGTTGCTGCGCAGGATAGCCTGGCTTCCATTCGAAAGATTGCCGAAAAGATTACCATTATTAATGATATTGCGTTCCAGACCAACATTTTGGCCCTGAATGCAGCGGTTGAGGCTGCTCGTGCCGGGGAACACGGAAAAGGCTTTGCTGTAGTGGCTGCCGAAGTACGTAAACTGGCCGAGCGCAGCAAGGTGGCCGCAGATGAAATCAACGATCTTTCGGGTAAGAGTTTGAAGGTTACAGAAGATGCGGGTGGCATGATGGCTGAAATTATCCCTGAGATTGAAAGTACAGCCAGCCTGGTGCAGGAAATTACCGCATCAAGCATGGAGCAAAACAGCGGAAGCGAGCAGATCAACAGCGCCCTGCAGCAATTGAACTCGGTTACCCAGCAAAATGCAGCCGCCAGCGAGGAAATGTCCACCAGTTCCGAGCAGCTTTCGGGACAGGCAGAACAATTGAAAGAACTGATTAGCTTCTTTGTTTTGAAAGAAGACAACAAGAGACAGCGCATGCAGAAGCCTTTATCTAGCGCTTCAAAAACAAGCTATGAAAAGAAGCCGGTGAATACAATGGGAACAACTTCCAAAGGCTTCAACTTGCAAATGAAAGAAAAAGGCGTATCGGACGATGGATACGACAGGTTTTAATTTTGGGTTAGGTTAGAATTTCCATGGTTAATGGAAGCTTGATGGTGAAGGGTTGTCCGGTATACGGGCAGCCCTTTTTTGTTGATCCAAAATAGAATGGACGGAGAGAAGCGTACCAGGTGGAATTATTGCAATTGTTCTAACAGGGAATGGACATCCAGGGCTTCAACCTTTGTCGTTTCGTAAAGCGTGGAATGTTTATGCCCTTCGTAGTTTACAATATAACATCGTTGGGGTTTATACGCTTTGATGAAAGCCTGTAAGCTTCTGGAAATTTTTGTTGAAGCCAGTTTCACTTCCACAGGAATGATTTCATCCTGCTTTTCAATAATAAAGTCTACTTCCGCTTTTGCTTTAGTCCTCCAGTATTTCACATGTAAGCCCCTTTTAATCAGCTCGGTAAGCACGTAATTTTCAAAAATTCGTCCATCTGCTTCTACCTGAAAGGCGTTTACAATAGCATTTCGTAAACCGGTATCCAAAAAATAGACTTTTGGTTGTTTTGTCAGTTCTTTATTTTTATTCTGATAGAAGGGATAGATGCGGATCAGCAAATGACTTTTTTCCAGTGCATCCTGGTATTTTTTTATGGTTTGATGTGAAATTTTAACAAGTTCTGCAATTTTATTGTAGGTAATTAGGGTGGAGGTATTTATAGCCAGAATGCGAACGAATTTCTCAAGAGCATCAATGTCTTCAATGGAAAATGTGCGGGCAACATCTTTCATGATCATTGTCTCGTAAAGATCCTTAAGGATAATGGTTTTAAGCTCGGTGTCCCGGGTTAGCACAACTTTGGGATATCCACCATAGGTCATATGTTCCCATACAGCCCGTTTCAAAATGGGTTGATTTAGTGCCTGTATCTTTTGGGCATCAAAAAACTCTGATAGTGAAAAAGGGTAAAGGCGAAGCACAGATACCCGGCCCACAAGGTATGAGAGGACTTCCTTTTGTAAAATGAGTTCCGAGGAAGATGTAATCCAAAGCTGCTTTTCCGAATCTGCCAGGTATTTCAATTTTCTTCCTGCCTCTTTGCAATACTGGACCTCATCCAAAACAGTGAGCTTCTTTACATATTGCAGTTCAAATTTTTTAATATCTTCTTCAAAAAGCAGTCGGGCGTCCGGATCATCAAAAAGAACATAGGAAGCGTCTTTCATGTGTTGTTTAAGAAAAGTGGTTTTTCCGGCTTGCCGTGCTCCAACCACAGCAACGACCGGGTATACCCCTGATACCTTCTTAAATTTCTGGTACAATTGACGATGAATATACATTTATTTTTTATTTTAAACTAACAAGAATTTGATTGGAGTTTAATATGAGTACAACTAAAATTAAACTCAAGTTCAAATTTAGTAAATTCAATCAGATAATGAAAATGCTTTGTGAATAAAATAAGGAGGAATCACTTCACCAGCTTTTCCAGATGCTTCAGCAAGCGGAGTATTTGCCCTTGTTCAAAGGCACTGCTCAGCGCGCCATCGCTAAAGCGGTCGGCGCGGATGTAGTAGGTAAACATCTTACACACGTCTACGGCCGTCCAGCTGTCAATATCCACATCGCGTTGCTGATACATGCGGCGCCCTTCTTCCCAGTCCATATAATCGAATGCCGGAATCACCTTCATTTCATCCACCAGCATTAGAAATTTGTCTACCACCGGCCCATTGTCCACAAAGGGGAATTGGATGTACCCGTCTTCCGCAGGTTTGTTGAGGATCCATTCCCCAAAACTTTCCGTGTTTTCAATTTCAGGAATCAGGTCGAACAGGGGCTGCCAGTCTTTGGGCTGCAGCGTTTCGAGGCGGGCGGGAAGGTCTTCCAGGGCTATCAGCATGGGTTCATTCGTTTTGTTTACCTAAAAATAATGAAGATGCCGGAAAATGCCATAAAAATCGTGTTTTCTATTGCTGATTTTTCGTTAGGAAAGCTGCCAGTCCTTCCCGGAATTGGGTTTTTCCGCCATGTGCGGGGTGGCGCAGGCAGGTGTGGGGAATATTTCCCTTTCCCAGCATCATTGCGGCTTTTTTACCCACGGCCAGGATGTGCGTGATAGGAAAAATATCCAGCAGCTGTTCCAGGTAGGGCCGACCCAGCTCCAGCTCTTTTTTCGTGGGGGTGCGGTTGCTTTTGTTGTTTCCCGGCACGTGTGGGTGGA
>CAYVSF010000109.1:0-8219 GCA_964453775.1 uncultured Bacteroidales bacterium | reverse complement strand
ATGCTGTAATTAACTTAAATGCCCGGCAGGTTTTAGAGGAAGAATACAATCGCGATTCTATAGTTGTTCCCAATGTTATGGATTTCTCCATGAAATTTGGAAGGGTAACAGAAGAAAATAAGAACCTTAAAAAAGATTTGGGGCTAAACGAGGATGACATTCTTTTGTTTCAAATTACACGTATTGTTCGCAGAAAGGGCATAGAAACGGCCATCAAACTCATCGATAAAATACAGGATGAAAGGGTAAAACTCATTATTACCGGTTCTTATGCCGATGACAAGGGGAGTGAATACTACAATGAACTGGTAGATTTGATCCATAAATTACACTTAAGCAAGCAGGTGCATTTTGCCTATCACAGTTTTACCAATAAAGGATTAAACGAAGCCACCCATGGCAGTGAGTATTCCCTTTCAGATGCTTATGCACATGCCCGGGCCACAACCTACTTTAGCACCTACGAAGGTTTTGGTAATGCTTTCGTGGAATCGGTGCTGGCAAAAGTGCCTATTTTCGTAAATAATTATAAACCTGTTTACTGGCCCGACATAGGTTCGAAAGGATTTAAAACGGTGATGTTGGAAGATAATGAACTTACCGATAAAGCCATTCAGGAAATGAATGAGATCATTCACAATAAAAAACTTAATGAAGAAATCGGTGAATATAATTTCCAGTTGGGAAAAAAATATTTCTCATACGATACCCTGGAAAAAAAATTGACCGAACTGATCGATTTGAGCAAAAAACTTTAAACATAATTTCATCTCTAGAAAAAAAAGCGGAAAATTCTTCCGCTTTTTCTATTTCCTAATATTTTATTCCCGTACAAATTGCCGGGTGAAAACAAATATGAAAATCTCAGGGACTTAAGAGATACACATAAACTTTTCAATGATGCCATCGGAAAGAAATAAGCCTTTGGTTGTGAGCCGGTAACAATTTTTATCATTGCTTTCAATATGGGCTTTTGGCACCTGCTCAATTTTGTCCAAAATAGCTTCGTAATAGTCCGTTCCAAACCTTTCTTTTATTTCTTTCAAAGAAATACCCCATTTCGTTCGTAAACGAGTAATCAAATAATCGTTATAAGCATCTTCTGTACTTAGGCCTTCTTCTTCAAAAGCCTTTTCCCCTTTATCTATTTTTTCGAAATAACGATTCATGTTGGCTACATTCCATCTTCTATAAGGAGCAAAATAGGAATGGGCTGAAGGACCTAATCCCAAAAAAGGCACATCCTGCCAGTAAGATGTGTTATGACGTGCATACTTTTCATTTTTCGCAAAGTTCGATATTTCATACTGCTCAAAGCCGGCATTTTCGGTCTCTTTCAATAGAAGTTGATATTGCCTATAACTTTCATGCTCTGTGGGCAGTTGAAGTCGCCCTTCTTTTTGTCTTCGATAAAGCAGGGTGTTGGGTTCAATCCCCAAATGATAAGCCGATAAATGCACAATAGGAAGATCGAATAGACGATTCAAATTTTCTTTCCACTTTTCATTATTGCTTTCGGGCAATCCATAAATTAAATCTGCAGAAATATTATCAAAGCCTGTTTTATGGGCCCGTTCCACAGCCTGCTTTCCTTCTTTGGCATTGTGTCTTCTTCGCATCATTTTCAAATCTTCATCAAAAAATGACTGAATACCGATGCTTAGCCGGTTAATCCCGGCTTTTTGAATCGACTCGAGGTATTCCTTCGATAAATCATCGGGATTCGCTTCCAGGGTGATTTCGACGGGTTCCCTCCAGGCAAAATAACGTTTTGTAAGGGCAAGAAAAGAGGCCAGTTTTCTTGGTGCCATCAAGCTGGGGGTTCCACCACCAAAATAGATAGTATCCAGCACTTCATTGTCCAAAAAATGATACTGTTGGTCCAATTCTTTTTGCAGGCTTGTCCAGAAGGGCTCTATCCAGCCACTATTTACTACAGAAAAAAAATCGCAATAACTACACCTTTGCTTACAAAAAGGCACATGTATATATAATCCTGCCATGTCTCAAAAATACAAAAATCCTTTAAAGCCTGCTATCTTTTTCGAAAGCCAATCACGGCATTGGAAACAGCTCTTGGTTCGGGAGGGAGGGTGTACACATTATCCTGGTAATGGCTGTTATAGGGTGAAATATTCACTGCTTTTCCATTTACTACCAGCGAACTACTGCCTCCGGGATCAAAGCCCATTGCAGTCGTCATTCCCATACTTTTAAGTATGCGAGCCATATCGTGATGTGTAGCGCCCACAGATTCACGTATCCGACCGTGCACGGCAACCACGGACAGCTTATCATTATCACTAATGCCCACGGCTATTTTAGGTCCGCGCATGTCGGTATAATCCAACCGTGCCGCCTGGGTCTGAATAGATTTTGCGGTTTTCCAGCCACCGGTTTCCATATCAATAGCCACCTCACCCTGATCCAACAGGAGAGGGCCGGCTTCAACAGCATGAACCACCGATTCGAAACCGACCACCTGAATATCCAGTTCGAGGCCCTCTTTTTCCCATTCTACAGGGAAATCCGATTTAGGAATCACCAAGGTAAGACCGACAGGAATAAGTTTCACTGCTTCATCTTTCGGATGAATGACTTCCATGATCCGGTTTCCCGCCAAACGCACTATCACTTTCCCATTGTGTTGAATGCTATCTTTGGTAAAAAGCAAATCATAATAGGCCGATTCGTTAACTGGTGAAGAGGCATTGTAATTTTCTGCAGGAAAGGCTATCTGCTGCGTTCCACGTGAAACAATGAGCCCTTTTGAACAATTGACCCTGGAGATATCAACAATCCCCTTTTTGTCCACCTGAAGGGCAGGCTTATTGAATAAAGGCGGACAGATCACCTTTCCATCACTAATCAATAAACCCAATGGAGATCCGATATAGCTTTCGTGCAAACCCAATTTTCCCACCAACTCGGCATTTAAAATATATCCGCCATTCCAGGCTACCGGAGCTGCAATACCTTTTTCTTCCTGAAATTCGCGAACAAATTCCAGAACTGTTTTGGGGCTATCCGTAGAACGTGTTATAAACTGCCAGTTATTTTCTTTTGGGATGTCTAAAATCGTTCTCACACCGCTCCAGGCCAATCCATCGTCATAAATACCGCTGATATTTTCATGATGTGCTTCCTTATCTGCTGAGCCTTTTGGCAAGGCTCCTTTCATAAGTAGACTTAACGGAGTCATACGTTCTTCCGCATCTTTGCGAATTTTTTTCTCCCATCTCTTTCTCCCATCTTTTTTTGCTAAGAAAGCATAAGCATCTGTTTTTCGTAAATCATGAAAATCTTTAGCAGTTTGAACCGGCACAGGATAGGCCAGACAGGTTCGTATACCTGCCGGTACAAATTGAATAAAACCGGAATCGATGGGGATTCCTAACATTCCGGACATAACCGGTGTTGTAGATTGACCAATATGAAAGCGATCCATATTCATTATATCGGTCATTACAGCTGATTCAGATCGGGTAGTAATAAGAAAACCTTTTTCTTTCTGTACTTCTTTAAGCACTTCCAAAACCTGTTCGCCGATGTCGAACAAGTGTATTCCTGTGGCATATTGAGACGATTCTACGAGTTTCATTAACCCAAATTCATAGATAAGTTGCAGTTCCGGCTCGTCTGATGTTCGAAGGTAATGTTTTATTTGTTCGGTATTATAAGCTTCCGTGGCTGTCCGGGGAGAGGTAATCACATATACCGGCGAAATATACTTGTCCACTTCGTTTAACAGATCTTTATTAATTTCCTGGTCAATGTCCAGCTCCAGCCTTGACCGTATAGACTGCAAGGCAAAAAAATCCAGTTCATTTTTGATATGTTTTCCCGGAAACAATACCATGGGAACATTGGACTGCATTTTTTTAATTAATAACTCCCTGTCATCAATGGGAAGAGAAGAACTGCTGGTAAGTTGGGACAAAGCTAAATTCCAGTCGGTGAAAAAATGGGCTATACTTTTTATTTTCGTTTTTAATCGTGGGTTAAAAAAACCATAAAAAATAAAACTCACCAAACCACTTATTTCCTGTAGGGTGAAATCCTGATAGGGATAATATTTCCTGTTTCGATGTCTGTAAGAAAGCGAATGATCGTGCTGAATGGAAAGCTTTCCTTCCTGTACTAAAAGCAAACTTTCCACCGTATTGTAAAAGGCATGCACTTTGTCACGATACTTTGGGCGGTGGTAGTTGTGTTTTTGTACCAAATCCTGCGCATATCCGAATATTCTCCCACGAACATGCATCTCTTCTATTCTAAAATAGCTGGGATCAATTAAGGATTTGAGATAGAGCATAAAACCCAAACGACCATATCCCGGAATATACTCTCGTTTATCACAAACTAAAAGATTATCACAGTTTGATTTTCCGCTTTCAAGTTTCTTTCGATAGTTAGATATGACTTTCGCAGCTTTGCTCTTATTCCCTTTATTCGATTGTTGCTGAAAGTATAACTGTTGGCATATTTGCCGTATGTCTTGCTCCAGGGCCTTTAAGCTATAGCGTTTATCCACCACAGTCTGATTATGTTCTGCTTCAGCTACAAAAAGATGTGGGAAAAAAACCCGTTCTATAATGGCTTTTAAATGTTTCTTTAAAATATGTACTCCATCAAATTCTATCACCTTAAGTCTATCAATTTCAGTAAGATGTTCACCAATTACTTCAGAATAAACATGCTCGGGATAATACCTGCTGCAAAAAATAGGCACTCCACATGCTGTAGCCTCTATGATAGGTAACCCCCTGCCTTCGGTTTTAGATGGCAATAAAACCAAAGAGGCAATAGAATACATATCAGGAATTCGAAAATGACTGGAAAATTTTTCTTTATATACTTTTTTATCCAATTCGGAAAATAAGAAAGCCAGGTAAACCCGATTCCTGTGTTTTGGCGCCAATTTACCAAGAAATTCTTCGAATTTCGTAATCAGTTTTACAAAATAATCGAAATGACCTGTAGCAATAGGACCTGTAATTAATACCGTAATTTTCAAATGTTCTGTTTCTTCAAAACGTTTAGCAAATGCACTTTCATCGAAAAGCTTTTCAATTAGTTTAAACCCTATTTCGATCTGCTTTCTTCCAATAATACGTGTGGGTTGAAGAAAAATGATGTTTTCATTTAAAAAGTTTTTTTTGGGTTTGGTTTTTTTAAAGCCTATTAATATCGGTTGGGGGTGGCTTTCATTTACTAAACCACTAGTTAAAACATCTTTTGCGGAATAGGCAATAAGGGTATCTTCATATCTGCTGAGAATTTTTTCAAATTGAAAAAAGATGGATTGTTTTCTTCGTTTACCTCTTTCCCGGTATTCATCTGTATCCACGGCTGTGCCAATTTCAGCCAAATTAGCAGGATTGTGCCCGTTCACTTCAAGTAAATGTTTCGATTGCCGGTGATTAATATTCACATTCAACCAAATACGGGATTGCCAGGGATAAATCATTTCAATAATACTAAACACTTCCCCTAAATGATCATTGGTAAAGAAAAAATCCCTGGGTCCATCCGGATAATGGTACTTCTTCTTCTCAAAATTGCTGCGCCCGCCTTCCCAGTAAAAATCGTGGTTATTATTGCATACAGGAATTCCCAGGCCCTCCGATACCAAAACCAATGCAAGCGCCAGCGATACATTTCCCGGATTGGAATTGGTATTTAGGGTAAAAAGCATGCGTATATTATGTGTCAAAACATAGTACGAAATGATTTCCGTAAGTTCTAATGTTTCATTCCAAAAATCCCTTATAAGTTGGTTATAAACGTCACTTCCCCTCTCAAGTTTAGTACGAAAAAAATGTTTATAAAGCTTCCAGTCATCAAACCCCCTTGCAGCCTCTATCTGCTTTGTATTAATATGATTTCCGAAGGTTTTAAGACCTTCTTTATCAATGCTTCCTGCTACAATATGCAAATCAATGCCTTTAAATATATGTTCGAAAACCTTCATATATTTTTGCATTTCAATACTCACACCATCCACACCAAAATGAAAACTAACCAAAGCCATTCCCCCATCTGCCAGATAGTTTTTATAATCCCTGTAAGATCCTGTAAATTTTTTATGCGGGGTTTTTCTGTTCTCTTTTAACGCATCTAAAAAGATACCTAAATCAAACCATGTATTAATGTTTTGTTTTTTAAGTTCTTTTAAAAAAGATATGGCTCTCTTATTCCTTTTACCCATAGTGTGTATAGATTTTAATTCTTTTGTATCGAAAGGAATAAGTAAATTCGTAAATTTGCCGGAATTAATCAAATTATTGGATAACAATATTTTATAAATTCGTATTCAACCCGGCGAAGTTACAAATTGATTATATGGTCTACCGATTTATAAGCGCAAATTGGAAAGCACTAATTTTTACCTGTCTTGTATTATACGCAAGTATATCTCAGATGGATAAGGTGGATTCACCAGGTATTTTTAATTTTTCTCATGCCGATAAAATCGTACATTTTTTTATGTACCTCGTGTTAAGTTTAAGCTGGTTAGGAGGTATGCTGAAGTTTTATTATCGTCGGAAAAAAAAAGTAAAGCTCTATCTTGTAGGAATACTCGTATTCATCTACGGGGTGTTAATGGAAGTATTGCAATTCTGTTTGTCTACAGGAAGAAGTGCAGAATTCGCCGATATTATGGCCAATACTTTAGGTATTTTATCTGCCTTTGTCCTTTTTAAATGGATAAAAAAACAACAATGGATTTATAGACTTTTATAAACCTATTGATCCTCCGGAAGCTTCAATTTCAGAAGCCAGGCCTTCTATTGTTTCATTTTTAAATAGCTGATACAATTGTTTACTAATCGGTGTATATTTCTTATGGATAGGACACTGCACATCCTCATGGCTCTGCGAACTGCAGGAACGTAATCCAATAAGACACTCGGTAAATAAATCGAGACCATCTATTATTTCAATGATATCCAATAAGGTGATTTCGGAAGCTTTTTTTGCAAGTCCGAAACCTCCATGGGGACCTTTTGTTGAGGTAAGCAATTTATGCTTGGCTAAATTTTGAAGGATTTTCCCCAGAAAGGGAGTGGGAATAGCCAAATCTTTCGAAATTTGTTTAATACCAACTTTTCTATTTTCACCATCGTTAAGTGCAAGATAAATTACTGCACGGATTCCGTATTTACATGTATTTGATAACATATTATAATCCTTTTAAGGGAATTTTTTCAATTCTTCTTTGGTGTCTGCCTCCTTCAAATGAGGTATTTAAAAAGACATCTACAATTTTTAGTGCGTTTTCCTCGCTAATAAAACGAGCAGGTAAAGCACATGCATTTGCATCATTGTGTTTTCTGGCCAGTTCTGCAATTTCTGCATTCCAACATAAAGCCGATCGTATTTTGCTATATTTATTGGCAACCATATTAATACCATTACCACTTCCACAAAGTGTAATTCCACGCGTAAACGATCCATCCTGCAAGGCCTGTCCAAGGGGATGGGCATAATCAGGATAATCTACACTTTCATCGGAAAATGTACCAAAATCTTTTACCTCAAGTCCTTTCTCCTCCAAATAGGCAATAATACTTAGTTTTAATTCATATCCGGCATGATCACATGCGATTGCTATTTTCTTATCCATTTGTTGTAGTTTTATAATATCAAATTTACACTTTTTTTCGGATCTACTTATGAATAAATTGTATCCATATTTTTACAGGTATTAATAAACTGTAAATTAAAACATTGTTTTATTTAATTGATAAATAACTACAGATAATGTATAGTATGTATCTAATTATCAATTTAAAATTTAAAATTACTTAGAAATAAGCATATTGTTAATATTCTCTACAATATCATGTTAAGATCTTGTTAATTAAAGTGTGTATTTTTTAATGTTTTGTCCTTGGAAATTTAAAATACATTCTTCTATATAAAATATTGAGAGAAATTAAAAAAGTTTTTTTTAGTTTTAGCTCGCAAAAAATGAACAGTATTTAAACAGCTTTTTGCTTGTAAAAACAAAATTTTAATAAACAACACATTCAATTAACAGCTTGTTTATAAATATGTATAATTTTGATTTACAGATATTTAATTAGAATACACTTGTTAGTAAACTTTTAACTTGTTTTTAATTTTCAATATTCCAAAACAATTTTAGAAAAATAAATAACAGTATTAACAGGATATTATCATCATCATATTATTATTAAAGAATATATATA
>CAYVSF010000108.1:0-8281 GCA_964453775.1 uncultured Bacteroidales bacterium | reverse complement strand
TCAAGTTTTTTATCTACCCAATTATTAATTTCTTTGATACTTTTGCCCGGTTTCAGCATGCCAATACATTCTTTTTGTACCTTTAAGACCGCTTCATAACATTGCTTTTGGCGTTCGCTAAATCTGCCATTTACCGGAATGGTGCGTGTAACGTCTGCAGCATAATTGGCAAATTCAGCACCAAAGTCCATTAAAAGTAAACCACCATCTTCACATTCCTTGTTGTTTTTTATGTAATGAAGCACGCACGCATCCCTGCCTGATGCAATTATGGGCGGATAAGCATGTCCTGTAGCCCTGTTCCATAAAAATTCGTGGGTCATCTCTGCTTCCACCTGGTATTCTGTTATCCCGGGTTTGACAAATTGCAATATCCGACGAAAAGCTTTTTCCGTAATGTCGCAAGCATGCTGCATCCGTTCAATTTCTACTTTTTCTTTTAATAGTCTAAGAGATTTTAAGATGGGAGCTAAACGATGCATATGATGACCGGGGTAATTATCTTTTATCTCATTTGCAAGCGTTTCCGAGGGGAATAAAACTTCAGGTCTAAAGCCCTTTTTTTCTGGCAGGTTAAGGTAAATACCCTCATGATCGAGTAGCAGTTTTCGTAAAATCGGCTTAAACTGGTCTGTTGTATAAACGGTTTGAATACCTGAGATATCTTTGGCTTGTGAGAGGGTTATTTTTTCCCCTTCATAAACCTTTGTTTTCTCACTTGTGGGCATCACAAACAGGATTTCTCTCATTTTTTTATCGGGATGTTCCGGCGCCAGGATTAATTTTGCATTTTCTTGATCAATTCCTGTCAGATAGAAAAAATCAGAGTCCTGCCTAAAGGGATAATATTGATCTCCGTTTCGGGGCATCTGATAAGCAGAGCTTAGCAGCGCCAAATTCTTGCCGGATAATTTTGAAGTTATTTTTTTTCGGTTTTTGATATAAAAATCTACAGGTAATAACTCATACTTCATTGAATAACAGTTTTAATTCTAACAATAATTATGGTTTGAAGTTCGACTATCTTGAATAAGATAAAAAAGAAATATATGGTTTGCCAATCCAAGCCTACTAACTTAGAACAATTTTAAATTAAATACAAGATGTTTCTAAACATTGGAAAAACATATCGAAGCAGATATATTTGTTAATATATAAAATAGCGCTAAGTCTTTCCTGATTTGTGTAATACTAAATAAAACAATTAGCTATGAGCAATTTTTTTTCTTCCTCTATCGGGCAAAAGTTTTTTATGAGTATCACGGGTATATTCCTGATGCTCTTTTTGCTGGTACACCTCACCGTAAATTCTCTGCTCCTCATTGGAGATGGTGAAAGCTTTAACCGGGCAGCCCACTTTATGGCAACAAATCCTGCAACCAGGGTAATTGAACCTCTTCTGGCCCTGGGATTTGTTTTACACATCTTTTACGCCGGTTACATTACCCTAAAGAACCAAATGGCTCGTCCTGTAAAATACAGTAAAATTGATCGGGGGGCCACTACTTCCTGGGCATCCCGGAATATGTTTGTTTTGGGAGGTTTGGTTTTGGTTTTTTTGGTTATTCACCTTGCTAATTTCTTCTGGAAAGTAAAATTTGGAGGTATTCCTGAGATAACATACGATGGTGAGGTTATGGAAAATCTCTATTTGGAGGTAACCAACTTATTTGAAAATTGGTGGTGGTATGATGTAATTTATGTTTTAGGAGGATTGCTTTTAGGATTTCATCTCACCCATGGTTTTTGGTCGGCCTTTCAGACGATAGGTTGGGATAACGATAAGTGGATCAGGAGATTGAAAGCTGTTGGAACTGTTTATGCCATAATTATCGCTGGTGGTTTCATATTTATTCCTGTTTATTTTTACATCACCGCAAATTTTTAACCCTTGAAAATCCTAAATTATGACAAAATTAAATTCTAAAATACCGGAAGGACCTCTAGCTGAGAAATGGACGAAGTATAAAGCCAATATGAAGTTGGTGAGTCCCAATAATAAAAAGAAAATTGATATAATTGTTGTCGGCACAGGTATTTCCGGAGCACCCGCAGCAGCCAGTCTTGCTGAATTAGGTTACAATGTAAAAGTTTTTTGCTACCAGGATTCGGCCAGGCGAGCACACTCCGTAGCAGCACAGGGTGGTATAAATGCAGCAAAGAATTATAAAAATGATGGAGACAGCGTGTATCGTCTTTTTTATGATATGATCAAAGGAGGCGATTTTAGAGCTCGCGAAGCCAATGTTTATCGGGCATCAGAAGTGAGTAATGCTATTATTGATCAATTAACAGCACAAGGCGTACCATTTGCACGAGAATACGGAGGAACTTTATCTAATCGTTCTTTCGGAGGAGTGCAGGTTTCCAGAACTTTTTATGCACAGGGACAAACTGGACAGCAGGTATTGCTGGGTGCATATTCTGCATTGAAACGACAAGTGGGCAAAGGGAAAGTAAAGATGTTTTCCAGGCGGCAAATGTTGGATCTTGTTCTTGTGGATGGACAGGCTAAAGGAATCGTTGTTAGAAATCTTATTACAGGTGAAATTGAAAGACATAGTGCACATGCCGTCGTTCTGGCATCTGGTGGCTATGGTACGATTTATTACCTGTCTACATTAGCTGTAAATTCTAATGGGTCCGCAGCATGGTCTGCTTATAAAAAAGGGGCTATGTTTGCAAATCCAAGCTTTGTTCAGATACACCCGACATCTATTCCTGTTTTAAATGATTATCAATCAAAATTAACATTGATGTCTGAATCTTTAAGGAATGATGGTAGAATTTGGGTTCCCAAAGAAAAAGGCGATAAGAGAAAACCCAAAGATATTCCCGAGGAGGAAAGAGATTATTACCTGGAGCGCAGGTATCCGGCTTTTGGGAATTTGGTTCCCCGGGATGTAGCGGCAAGAGCAGCAAAAGAACGCTGTGACGCCGGCTATGGTGTTGGAGATACCGGTCTTGCTGTTTACCTCGATTTTAAAGATGCTATTGCAAAACAGGGAGAAAAAACCATTTATGGTAAGTATGGAAACCTATTTGATTTATATGAAAAGATAACAGGAGACAGCCCCCTGGAAACTCCCATGAGAATATATCCAGCAGGGCACTATACCATGGGAGGTCTTTGGGTTGATTATGATTTGATGACTACCATTCCCGGGCTGTTTGCTATTGGCGAAGCCAACTTTTCGGATCATGGAGCAAACAGGCTTGGAGCAAGTTCTCTCATGCAGGGCGCTGGCGACGGCTATTTTATCCTGCCCTATAGCATTACAAATTATCTCTCTGATAAGATCAAGGATAAGTTGCCGGATACGCAATCGAACGAATTCGATGAGGCGGAGAAAGAAGCCCGATCAAGAATTCAGAAACTTTTGTCTGTAAATGGCAATGAAACAGTGACATCCTTCCACAAACGATTGGGGAGAATAATGTGGGATAAGTGCGGTATGGCAAGGAATGAAAAAGGTTTAAAAGAGGCCTTAAAAGAGATTGATGAGCTGAAAAAGGAATTCTGGAGCAATGTTAAGGTTCCCGGAACAGATACAGAAATGAACCAGGAGCTTGAAAAAGCGCTGAGAGTAGCTGATTTTATGGAGTTGGCAAAACTAATGGTGAATGATGCCTTAAATAGAAAGGAATCATGTGGGGCTCATTTCCGCGAAGAAAGCCAGACAGAGGGGGGAGAAGCAAAAAGGATTGACAAAGAGTATGCTTATGTCGCTGCATGGGAATACAAGGGCGAAGATGCAGATCCTGAACTGCATAAGGAAGACCTGGTATTTGAAAATGTGGAAATGAAAGAAAGAAGCTACAAATAGAATTTATATGCTAAACCGAAAAAATCAAGAATTATGAATATAAAACTCAAAATATGGCGACAAAAGGATGCTAAATCAAAAGGCAAATTTGTCAAATATGAACTTAATGAAGCATCCCCCGAAATGTCTTTTCTTGAAATGCTGGATGCATTGAATCAAAAACTGATTCTGGAAGACAAAGATCCGGTAGCTTTTGAGCATGATTGCCGGGAGGGAATTTGCGGTAGTTGTGGTTTGTATATCAATGGAAGACCGCATGGTCCAGGAGAAGAAATCGCCACCTGTCAATTGCACATGAGAGCATTTAAAGACGGCGATACAATTACTGTAGAACCCTGGAGAGCAAAAGGTTTTCCTGTATTGAAAGATTTAATATTGAATCGAAATGCATTTGATGAAATTATGGCAGCAGGAGGCTTTGTTTCGATAGATGCCGGTGCAGCCCCCGAAGCTAATTCCATACCGGTTAAGAAACCGAATGCCGATAAAGCATTTGATTCTGCTGCATGTATTGGATGCGGTGCATGTGTGGCGGCTTGTAAAAACTCCTCGGCTATGCTTTTTGTATCGGCAAAGGTCTCCCAATTGGCTTTATTGCCACATGGGAAAACAGAAGCCAAAAGAAGAGCTTTAAATATGGTGGCCAAAATGGATGAATTGGGTTTTGGAAGTTGCACGAATACTGGGGCTTGTGAAGCTGAATGTCCAAAGGGAATTAGTTTGGAAAACATTGCCCGTCTTAACAGGGAGTATTTATCTGCAGCTTTTAGTGAACCGGAAAAGTAAAAATGCTATTTTGACTAGTCCTAAATAACCGTTACAGGTTTTAATGGATTAAAAAGCTGCCATTCAAATGAACGGCAGCTTTTTTTATGAAGTCAAAAGCATTCGATTTTCCGGAGATAAATGAGGAATATAAATCAATTGGGATAAATGTGGTTTCAGATATGAAAGAATTTCGATTTAAAAATGATATTAGTGGAGGTGTTTTATATGATGATTTTATCAAAGGTTATGCTTCGGAGTTAAACAGTTTTCTAAAACATCATTTAAAATATCAATTGATTTTATTCCCACATATATACAGTGATTTACTTGCTATATATAATTTACTTGAAAAAATCGAAGATCAATATAGAAGGAAAAGAGTAGTAATTGCTCCTTGTTTGACCGGAGAAGGCTCCGATGAATACATTTTTGGTTTATATAAAGAATGTGACTTTATTATGGGAATGAGATTTCACAGTAATGTTTGTGCAATTGCTCAGAACATACCTACCATAGCATTAAGTAGTTATAAAAAAATCAATTACTTGTATAATGAAGTGGGTATAGCTAATCGTGTAGTTGAAGTAAATAAGAAAGGATTTGAAGCAATTATACGTTTAAAAATAGAGGATACAATAAATTCATTAAACAGAATTGAGAAGGAATATATTGAAATTAATAAAAATATATACAATGAAAGTTTAGAGTTCTATAAGGCAGTTCAAGAATGGTTTAGTTAAAAAAGTAGACTGTAAAATGAACTGACTAAATAACTCCTTTAATTAAACAGATAATTTAATTAAAAAATTATGCATGGTTTCTAAATTCTAAAGGAGCCATGCATTTTAATTTATTTTCATAACCAAAGGCATAACCAAAGGGACGGTTCTCGTGGTTTTTTCCGTCTATACTGGGACTAGTAGGGCGTTAAATCGCCCAAGAAACATAAGGGGATAGTCCCCCCTGTCCCTAGCACTGTTTTCTCAAAACAGATGCAGGTCTCATACAAAGCTTTCCCAAGAGACTGCCAGAGGCTTTACCCGAAGAATCTTGTTTTAAGATTCCTATTACCGTTGCAATTAGAGTATTTTATCCAAACATATAAAAATAATATGCTGTTTTTTAAATCTAATTTATATAAAAACTAATAGTTATACTATATAACAGTTATAAAGTATAACTATTGAAAAATAGACCTTTTGTAGAATGAGTTTTAAAAAAGTAGCATCTTGTTAAAACTTTTTTAATCTAAGAATTCAAATAAAATAATCGAGTATTATTAAACATAAATTTATTTATACCGATAGTACTATTGATAAGAACAATAATAAAATCTTTTATTATTGTTCTTATCAAAACCTAATATTTAGAAAGGAAGTACTGTATGATTAAAAAAACACTATTAATAGTATTAATTGGAATTATGATAACATTTATATTTGCTTTTGCTGAGGAAAATATAGACCAGAATCAAAAAGCAGAAGAATTAAAAGAATTAGGCTTGTTTAAAGGTTCTGAAAAAGGATTTGAATTAGAAAGGGCACCAAAAAGAGTTGAGTCTGCAGTAATGCTGGTTAGATTACTAGGAAAAGAGAGGGAAGCTTTAGAAAGTGAATACAATCATCCTTTTAAAGATGTACCTACATGGGCGGATAAATATATAGGATATATGTATGAAAATAGCTTAACAAAAGGTATAAGTGATGATAAATTTGGTTCTGATAATTTAACAGATTTAAAATCCTATTCAACCTTTGTTTTAAGAACACTTGGCTATGATGATACTAATGGAGATTTCTCCTGGAGTAATGCAGCAGATAAAGCACAAGAGCTTAAAATAGTTTCCGAAGAGCAAGTGACAGAAATAAATGTTAAGGGCTTTCTTAGAGGTAACATGGTAGAAGTATCATATAATTCTTTGAAAACAAATATAAAGGAACAGGATAAAAAATTAGGAAATAAACTAATAGAGGAAAATGTTATAAAAAAAGAGAACTTAGAAAAAACTTTATTAAAAGAGACTTTAGACTTAAAACAAGATTTATCTGATGTTGTTGAATTAGAACTAGAAGACGGATTAGTGTTTTATCAAAACCCATCTTTCCCAAGAAGTATAACTACTTATATCATAAAAAACCAATTACCGGAGAAAGTACAGAATTTTACTAAAATTGTATTTACTGGAATTACTGCGAAAGATTTTTCAGTAGAAAATATTATCCGAGAATATATAGAGAATAAAGGTATAGGTCATTATCAAGGAGATACATATGATAAATCTGGTTATGGAAGTGTAATTCAAAATACACCTGATGAGAAGAGATTACTGATTTTACTTGATAAAGAAGATAATGTTTTAGGATATTACTTAGTAAAGGAAGGTGATTATGCAGAAAGCATGAAAATGACTGTAAATATAAGAGTCAAGCTTTCTGAACCTTATGATGGTAGTATTAGAGCTGATGATTTTAAAGTAATTAAAAAAATTAACGGAGATGTAGACCCTGACTTCAATTGGAGTGGTGGATCAACATCGGCAGAGTATAATGATGATGGTTTATTAACTGAAGTATTGATTAAAAATTTGTTAAGAGAAAATGACAACATTACTTATGAGGTAGAATCATTAAAAGACTTTAAAATTAGAAGAGTAATAATAGAATAAAGAAATAAATTAATTGATACTAGGGAACTTATGGTTCCCTTTTATAATTCAAAAGCTAAAACTCTTTTTTTTAAGTAGAAACCACAAAGATTATCTATTTTTTAACAAAAAAAGTGAATATTTACTAAAGATAATTCATGAGTATCCGATAAAAATAATGTGGTAAAATATTTAGTTGTAAATATTAATTTAAAAAATATTAATAAAAATAGGGAAGGAAAAGAGGTTTATCATATGAAGAAATTTTTTAGCAATTTGAATATTAAAAAGAAGTTAATTTTGGTGGTTTTTTTGATTGTAGTTTTCTTATCATCATCATTATTAATAACTTCAATATATCAAATGAAATCAGCTTTAGAAGAAAATTCAATGGAGATATTTAACAAAAAAATAAGTGGAGATATTGTTTCAGCCAATAAATATATTAAAGACTATTACGGTGATTTGAGATTAAAAGATGGAGTTTTAGTAGATGCATCTGGAGAAACTTTAGAAGGCGACTTTGATATGGTTGATGATATTTCTCAAGATTTGGGGATTGTAGCTACAATTTTCCAAAAAGATGGAGACGATTATAGAAGGATAACCACAAGTATAAAAAATGATTCTGGAGAAAGAGTTGTTGGAACCTTTTTAGGAAAAGAAAGTTCTGCATATAGTCCAATATCAAATAAAGAATTGTATATTGGAAATGCAGGAATACTTGGCAAAAATTATTTGACGGCTTATGATCCAATTTTAGACAAAGATAATAATATAATTGGAATTTTATTTATAGGAATATTACAGGATGATATAAATCATCAAATAGCTGCTCAACTTAGAAGCTCTGCTTTTACAAGTATAATTATAACACTAATTGCTTTGATATTGTCTATTTTAGTCATATGGATTTTCTCTGGAAGACTTGCAAAATCAATTAACAAAGTAAAAGACATGTTGGGAGAAATGAGCAAAGGACACCTACAGGAAAGACTTAATATAAAAACTGAGGATGAAGTAGGACAGATGGCACAGGAAA
>CAYVSF010000107.1:0-8301 GCA_964453775.1 uncultured Bacteroidales bacterium | reverse complement strand
TATCAGTTTTTTGGCTATGCCTATGTTCCACCTACTCCATTTCTATTGAAGGACTGGGAGCGTTATGACGTATCCCGGTATGTTGACCCGGGATGTGTTCATCCTACCGAAGGACGGCGAACGGTTGAATCTATTGAGGATGTTGAATATGCGACCATCCAGAAAGACCTGGAAGCAATGACAGCAAGTTATGCCATGCATAATGCGGTGTTTTTATTTCATTCACCACCCTATGATACACGGCTGGATCGTGCAGAACTGGATGGACAAATGATCGATTATGTTCCACTGGATACGCATGTGGGAAGCATCGCCATTCAGCGGTTCATTGAAGCACGCCAGCCTTTGCTAACTTTACACGGGCATGTTCATGAATCGTCCAGGATAACTGGAAGGTGGTTCGATAAAATTGGAACTACACATATGTTTTCAGCTGCTTACGATACAGAAGAGCTGGCGCTTGTATTGTTCGATCCCGGAAAGCTGGAGGAGGCCTGCCGGATAATCCTGTAAACCTGTTGATATTTTTATACCTTTATGCAATCAACCAGGCGATTGATTTTTCTTTATTGATTTAGTTGTGTTATTGCCTGGTAAATCAATTTTTTGACAATTTAATTTGGTACAATGAATAGCTTTGGTCAATTATTTCGTGTTCATATTTTTGGCGAGTCGCATGGAAGTCTTGTCGGCGTTCAGATAGATGGTTGCCCTGCAGGTCTCCCTCTAAAGGCAGAAGATTTTAATGATGACATTATCAGAAGAAAATCAGGGACAAAAGGAACAACGCCGCGTATAGAAGCGGATGTTCCTGAACTTGCTACCGGTGCGTTTCAGGGAACTACTACCGGAGCGCCATTAACCATCTTGTTTAGAAATCAGAACACCCGATCAAAGGATTATTCCAATCTGATTGACACCCCCCGGCCCGGCCATGCTGATTATACCGGATCTGTTAAGTTTGGAGGCTACAATGATTATCGTGGGGGCGGTCATTTCTCGGGAAGATTAACTCTGGCGCTTGTGGCTGCCGGAGTGGTGGCAAAGAAAATGATCCAACCTACAACAATTCATGCCCGGCTGAAAAAAGCAGGAGGGAGCGATGATATTGACAAGGCTATTGAGCAGGCGCTTGAAGAGAATGACTCTATTGGAGGAATTGTAGAATGTACTACAGATCATATTCCTGTAGGCCTGGGTGAACCATTTTTCAATTCTGTGGAATCGCTTATTAGTCATGCTGTTTTTAGTATTCCGGCTATGAAAGGAATTGAGTTTGGCTCTGGGTTTCGGGCTGCCAGGATGAAAGGGAGTGAACACAATGATAATATCATCAGTGCGGACGGGAAAACAGAAACCAATTATGCGGCAGGAATTAACGGAGGAATTACCAATGGCAATCCATTGGTTTTTAGGGTTGCAGTTAAACCAACCAGCAGCATTGGAAAAGCACAGGAAACCTTGAATCTTAAAACAGGAGAGCTAGAGAAACTTGAAGTAAAAGGACGCCATGATGCCTGTATTGCATTGCGCGTACCGCCGGTTTTGGAAGCGGCCACTGCCATTGTTCTGGCCGATTTATTTTTACTGGAGCAGAAGCTACCCCGTGTTTTCGATTAAAGGAGTTCAATGAGAAGAGCTTCCCGGCTGGAATCAGTTATTTTAAAACGGTTGTCCAGCCTTAGCCCGGAAATCCATACAATTTTCCCGTTGGATTCTAAGATCCAGGTTTTTTCTTTATCGGGTCTTGGAATTTTTTTATCGATAAAGAAGTCGCTTACTTTCTTAAAATTATCCATTCCCAGGGGGCAAAAGTAATCGCCTTGTCGCCACTTTCTTAAGATGAGAGGAAAATCTAATAAATCGCTATCAATACAGGTAATTTTTGGATCTCTTGGAATTTGAAAATCTTCGTCAATCTTTTGCCTATGCATTCTACATTTAAGAGGGAAATGGATTTCTGTTTGATCCGCTTCCACATAAAAGCGGCGGGTTTCTTTTTCCTTCTTCTTCTCAAGAATAAGGTGCTCCCTGTCCTTAATAAGCTGATATGAGGCAGATAGAAACTCTTTCCCCGGTATGGAATCCAGGGCCTCCATGATGGTATTTATCTGCGTTGCATTAAATCCGTATGGATATAACAATTCATAAAGGACTGTGTGAGATGCATCCAATATTTTTAATTCAGGGATACTGATGTAAATGCTGTTATTTTTACGGGATAGCAGTTTTTTTGTTAATTTGTCCAGGGCATAGTGGAAGAGGTTTTCCACATCGGATAATCGATTCATGGTAGCCAGAAGAGTGCTCCTGAAAGATGGATTTAATTCCTCAAGAGAAGGGAGAAGTTCATGCCTTATTTTATTACGTGCATATTTTGTTGAAGCATTGGATGAGTCCTCTCTGAAAAGAATGTTATTTCCCCGGATATAGTTTTCAATTTCTGCTCTCTTTGCAAAAAGCAGCGGTCTTATGATAACTCCATTTTTCGTTTTAATTCCGGATAAGCCTCTAATTCCGGTTCCACGGGTAAGGTTGATGAAGAATGTTTCCAATTGATCATCGGCATTGTGTGCAACTGCAATTAAATCTAAATTATAGTTTAGACGGATTTGCTCAAACCAATCATAGCGTAATTGTCTGGCAGCCATTTGTATGGATATATTCTCTTTTTCGGCATGTGCTGTTGTATCGAATCGGGCTTTATGCAACTGCAGCTTGTGCTTTTTTGCATAATTTGTTACAAATTCTTCATCTCCATCCGATTCATCACCCCGAAGTTTGAAATTGCAATGGGCCAGGATTACCTGGTATCCGCTTTGTATCAGTAAGTCAGCAAGACACATGGAATCAATACCGCCGCTTATCCCCAACAGGATCTTATCCTCTTTTGTGCAAAGTTGTTGGCTTTCTATGTATGATTCAAACCTTTCCTGCATCTCATAACCGGTTTAGCGTTTTCGTAATAGCTTCTGCTTTAAGCAGGCATTCTTTGTATTCATTCTCTGGATTGGAGAGGTAGGTAATAGCTCCACCCACCATGAAAGATAGGTATTTTTTCGATTCGTTATATAGAATTGAACGTATGATTACATTAAAATCATAGTTTTTTTCGGGGGAGATGTAGCCCAGGGTACCCGAATAGAGGCCTCTTTTTGTTTTCTCATATTGTTCAATTAACTGCATTGCCCTTACTTTTGGAGCCCCGGTCATAGAGCCCATGGGAAAGGCCTGTTTTATTGAATCGGCAATACCAACATGGGGCTTTAATTCGGCTGAAATTGTGGAGATCATTTGATGGACCTGGGGGAAGGTATAAATTCCACACAATTCCTCTACTTGCACACTTCCTTTTTTTGCTAGATGGGATAAATCGTTCCGCACCAGATCGGTTATCATGATATTTTCGGCTCTTTCTTTCGGATCGTTTTTTAGAGTTTCAATAAGTTTTAGATCCTCTTGTTCTTTCTTTCCCCTTTTTATTGTGCCCTTGATGGGTTGAGAATAGATTTTTTGTCCCGTTTTCTTCAGGTAACGTTCCGGGCTGGATGAAATCAGGAATTTGTCTTTTATCTTATAATAGCTGCTAAAAGGAGTAGGGGAAAGCGCGTTTAGTTTTATGTAAAGATCGAGAGGTTTTATGGTAGCGTTTGCAAAAAATTCCTGACAATAGTTAACTTCATAGATGTCACCAAACTTAATATGCTTCCTCAGTTGTTCCACTGCATCAATGTATGCTGTTTTGGACATTTTGGAATGCAATTCTAGAGAGGATGGAGATACAGAGCTCTGATATTCGACCTTACGTATAGCCTTTAGCAGTTCATTTTTGAAGCTAGTTGTTTGTGTATCAGGTAGAATTTCGACAAAGATTTTATCAGATTCTTTAAAGAATAGATAATTAGGAATAAAAAAATGAAGCGCCGGAAAATCAATTTGATCCGGATGCCTGGATACCAGATCTTCCAGTTCGTTTTTAACATCGTAAGAAATATTCCCAAAGCACCAGTCATTATTATTATCAAGGAAATCGGAAAGCCTTGAGAATGCATTTTTTTCTGTGCCAACAACACACTTTCTTGCACCAGCTGCCAGGATGAAATCGAAATGTGGATCAGGAATTAGATCTTTATCATATTCATATTGATTAGAATTGAGCAACATCATTACAGGGAATTCCTGATCAGCCCAGGTGAGTAGTTTTTGAGTGAAATGCGCATCCGCATTTTCTGTCAGCAATATTCGTTCTCTCATAAAGCAAAAATAAAAAAAGCATTCCTGCCTTGGAATGCTTTTCATGAAAATATGTTTAGAATCAGTTGCTAAGATAGCTTGAAATGCCCTCTTGCGAAGGAATTAAAGCCTTTTCTCCTGCATGCCAGTCGGCCGGGCAAACTTCACCATTCTCCTCGAAGAATTTTAATGCATCAACCATTCGCAGGGTTTCATCCACACTTCTTCCCAATGGCATGTCATTCACTACCTGATGGCGTACAATGCCTTCCTTGTCAATCAGGAAAAGTCCCCTGTAGGATTGAGGAATCCCATTAAAGACAGCTTCTCCTTCTTCATTGTAATCGTAATCGCCTGCCAGGACATCAAAGTTCTCAGAAATTGTTTTGGATAAATCGGAAACGATAGGGTATTCTACACCTTTAATCCCGCCATCTTTTTGCTCTGTTTGCAGCCACTTCCAGTGGCTGAATGCCGAATCAACAGAGCAGCCTACAACAGCTACATCTCTTTTTTCAAACTCCTTAATCTTTTTTTGGAAAGCGATAAGCTCTGTAGGGCAAACAAAGGTAAAGTCAGCAGGATAGAAAAAGAAAATGACATGTTTTTTGCCTCTATACTGATCTAAAGTAAAATTCTCTACAATATTGCTTCCATTTAAAACAGCTTCTGCTTTAAAATTTGGTGCTTTTTTACCAATTAAAACTCCCATAATTGTTACTTATTTTAGGTTAAACATAAACTTAATTGGAGGAGACAATTCCATCTGAATTATGTTCAACTAAAATTCATTAAAATCAAAAATTCCTGGTTCTAAAGGGGCGTAATCTTCCTGGGATGGTTTGTCCTCTCCGGTAATTCTTAAGAACAGGATAGGATCATCCTCGGGAATAAGTGGATAGTAGGCCAATTTAATCTGGAAGGTGCTGAAAACGAAGTTTTCGTTCCGAACACGTATTCCTGCTCCAAGACCGGAATAGGTATCATTTTCGAATATATTGGTAGTTGTGGGACCAATCATTCCTAAATCAGCCATAAAGAAAAAAGCAAATCTAAAATCATAAATAAAGAGATTTGTAAAAAGCAGGGTTTCTGAATTCAGGGATAGCTTCTGTAAACCATAAAACGAATTATTGCTCAAGCCCCGAATATCAATCTCTTTATTAAATGTCAGGTACTCGTCTCTAAATCGATTAATGCCATAAGAGTAGTTAATTCCAAGGAAGTGACGTAGTTTATTTCTTTGAAAATGATGTAGGTTTGAGATGATTCGCGTTTTTACATTCAGAATGCCCTGTTCAAAATTTCTATTTCTGATAAATCCCCCTGTCTCAATGCTACCTTGAACATACCCAATCTTGTTAAGGTATACTCCATGGGCAAGTTTTGCTCCCAGGTAGGTTCTTTCAAAGAACTGGGCTTTTTCATACCCACCGTTAATTTGCACCAGTGCTCCAGTCGGAAAATCTTCTGTTCTGCCAAATTCATAAACCAGGCGGGTTCTGTAAAAATGTTGTCTGGAATATGCCAGGCTGCCAAGTATCAGAATTTTGTCATGAAACTCATAGTTGAATTCTTTTAGAACTAGCGGCTGGTCAAAATAGTGTTGTCTAAAAAACCTTACCCCGGCAAATAATCTCGTTCTTTTTTGTCGTTCTGATTCTCCCTGAAGCAGAAAGGCTCTTCCGAACCAGATATCCTGTTCAAAGTAAGATATCTTTTCATCTGAATAAATTGTATCTGTTTTACGAATATCTTTTATTGTTGATTGATTTTTATATTCAATCCCACCGGCATATTTGGTATTGTAAGCAAAGAATTTTCGTTCAAGTTTTAGATCAAATGTTTCAGTTTGCTGATAGTTAAGGTATCTAATGCTGCTTTTAATAAAACTATTGCCAATATTTGAGATATTATATTTAAATTCATATCCATAGTCAAAACTTTGTTCGGTTTCGTAAAATAAATTTCCCTGTAGTTTTTGTCCTAAACCAAAAATGTTATTGTCAAAGATTTGAAATTCTCCAGAGTAGACATCATGCATATTTAGGTTTGCACCAATCGACCAAAGATCTTTAACAATTACTGTAACATCAACCATAGTGGAGTCTGTTTCTACAGTAGAAAGTAGAAAGCGTGTGTCTTTTATATAATCCAAATTACGAATCAATCGTTCATTATCATAAAATAGATAAGGGTCCACCTTATCACCTGCCTCAAATAAGAGGTTGTTTTTAAGGATTGGCGTTAGCGTTTTAATATGCACCTGGTTAGCAAATCTTTCCGGCCAGTTTTTGGGGATCAGCAATGTATCATAAATATTTGGACCAAAGGGATTAAGTTTGGTAATATGGATTTTTCTGATTTTTTTGCCCTCAAACTCTTTGAAGTAATTTTCTGTATTGTTTTCCTCATGTTTCGGCTTGGCAGTTGGCTCCTGGAATAGCAGCTTGTGAGCAGTTTTAGTTAACCTGTTGCGGTAAGCAGCCGCTTTAAGTGAGTCGTAGAAGACATCAGATTTTATTTTTTCTTTTTTGGGGTAGAAGAAATGGACCGTATCGAAGGATGTAGAATCTTTATTGGGAATAATGAGGGTGTCTTTTATATAATCGCTTGAATTTTGAGCCTTGTAATATGAAAAATCCTGGCTATGGATATTAAAGGTACAATTGAGTAAAAGTACAATACTCAAAATATAACGCCAGCCGGCAGAAGAAGGTGGAAATTGTTTTCTCACAGAACTTCCGGAATTTATCAAACTGTTTAAAGATAGCAATAAATGATCGATTTTAATTACTCTTATTCTTGATAAAGGTTTCGATTTTAATCGATAAAGATGTTGAGACAGTTGGTTTGCTGTAAAAAAAGAGGTCCGAAAAGTTTCGGACCTCAGAAATGTTTTGGATCGTATTGGTTTAATTTAATCCCAGAACTTCTTTTCCCTGGTTGAATCTTATATCACGTGGGATGCCAGCTTCTTCGATGCGATTAAGATCAGCCTTTAGCTGTTCTTTAATCATACCCATTTCATCAACCATTGCCTTCGCTGCTTCATAATCTCCATTTCCCTGAATAGTTAGAATTTGTTCGCCTAATGAGAGCATGGCTTCTGTCATCTTATCATAATCAACCTTATATGTACCTGCCTCCTGATCCCTGGTAAAGGCACCAGTTTCTTTGAAGTAATTAAATCGAACCATGTTTGCCTTACCATGAGAGCTGGCTGCACCAAAACGAATCGATCGGAATATACTGGCCATGAAAGTTACATAATTATCCATCAAGTCTTTCTCTCCCAATTCGCCCATTTCAGCAAGCTTTGTCACTAAGAAAAGTCCAATAATATCAGCTTTGCCTTCTTCCAGAGCAGAATATTGTTCCTGTAGCGCTTCACGTACAGTTCCTTTTCCATTAATTGTGTTTTTAATGCCCAGGCCATGAGCTACTTCATGGAACATGGTGTTTTCAAAAAATGCATCAAATTTTATATATTGTCTTTGATTCTCGTCTATTAAGACATTGCTAATGGGGACCAGTATTTTTTCAAACTTATAACGCATGGCGTTTTTAAGCTGTAGTTTACGGCTTCCTTTTTCAATATGCACACGCTCATCGTTGGGCAGGTTGATAGCAATAGTTTTGCTACCGGCATTGCAATCACCAGCATAAAACACCGCTTCATACACTCCCAGATCTGAATCGCTTCCGGGAACTTCTGTTTTATACTCATCAGCAATCGGTAATTGGTTTTGCAGCTCTGGCAGAAGCGCAGCAAATTTAGACAGCTTTTCGGTCCATTCCATGTCTTTAATCAGAATAAAAGACTCGTGAGCAGCTTTGTAGCCATAAAGTCCATCTTCGTAGTTTTCGATGGGGCCCACGACATAATCAATATTGTTATTTTTAACATCCATCCATGCCATATCACTTTCAAGATATTCGTCTGTTAGTAGTGCTTCGGCACGCAATTCCAGGTATTTTTTAAAGCTTTCATTTTCTGCAAGTTCTGCGGCTTTTTTGATGTATTCAGCAGCTTTTTTTGTTTTTTCTTCAAAAGCAACGTGGTAG
>CAYVSF010000106.1:0-8322 GCA_964453775.1 uncultured Bacteroidales bacterium | reverse complement strand
CCACGCTGTAACCTACACTTCCGTGAAGCATGGCCCATCCAAAAAGAAATTACATCCTATCTCAACATCTTTTATGAAATGAACCCTGAAATCATAGGAGGAAAACTACCCGATGAAGCGTTTTTTTACAAAAGATAAAACCATAACCCTGGTTGCGGCCCTGGTCATGATTCTAATATGGGAAATTGCAGCCAGGATCATGCAATCTGATTTATTGCTTCCACCACCAGAAGACACGCTGATTGCAGTAGGAACATTAATTATTTCCAAAGGATTTTTTAAAATCATAGGATCCACAATCCTCAGGGGGCTCATTGGTTTTGTTATCTCTTTCTTTCTCGCCCTGGTATTTGGAATCTTCGCAGGCATTAACAGGAAGTTTCATGCCGCTATTAAACCCCTGCTTGTCACCATACGTTCTACTCCTGTTATCTCACTTATCCTACTGGCCCTTATATGGTTTCGGGTAGATCAGGTGCCTGTTTTTATAGCCCTGCTCACCATGTTCCCCATTATGACGACGAACATTATTGATGGCATACGGCAGGTAGACGAAAATCTGGTGGAAATGGCCTTCATCTACAAAGTGCCGCAAAATAGAATTATCAGGGAGGTTTATATCCCTGCCACCAGTCCGTATATCTTTTCCGGCGTGTCGAATGCCATGGGTTTTGGATGGCGGGCCATTATCATTGGGGAGGTACTCAGTCAGCCACAATATGGCATTGGAACATTGATGCAGGAAGCACAAACTTACTTATTGGTAAAGGAATTGATAGCCTGGACATTAATTGCTATCATTATCAGCTACCTCTTCGAGTTTTCTGTTAGGAAAATCGAGCAAAAAGCATTGGTATGGAAGTAAATAAGCAGGATAAAATAAGCATTAAAAACCTCCATAAATCTTTTAAGGAAACAAGGCTATTTGATGCTTTTTCCATTGATTTTGCCCCGGAAATCATTACATGTATCCTGGGCCCTTCAGGATGTGGTAAAACCACACTTTTAAACATGATTGGGGGAACCGAAAGCTACTCCCAGGGAAGTATCACCGGAACATACAAAAAAGAAATATCCTATATTTTTCAGGAACCCAGATTGTTGCCCTGGAAAAATGTATTGGAGAATCTTTGCTTTGTTCTCAAAGAAAAATTTGCTGAAAAAGAGGCTCACGATATTGCCCTTGACTACCTTAAAATGGTAGATCTGTATAAATTCAGACTACATTACCCAAGTCAATTAAGCGGAGGAATGAGACAGCGTGTAGCTATAGCCCGTGCTTTTGCCTATCCCTCGGATATCATCCTGATGGATGAACCTCTGCAGGCTTTGGATTTGAAATTAAAAGTAAACATCATGAAGGCATTTCGCAAATTGTGGCAGAAGGATCGAAGGACAGTTATTTTTGTCACCCACAATATTGATGAAGCGCTTCTCCTGGGGGAAGAGATCTTCCTGTTCAGCAAAAATCCAGTAAACATAAAAAAGACCCTGCAGATCGATAAAACCGAACGGGATATTAATTCATTTTACTTTTCTGAGCTTAAGCGGGAAATCATTGAAAAAATGGACTAACAATGAAGTTTAAAGAGCCACTCATTCACGGACATTTAATAAAGCGCTACAAGCGCTTTCTCACCGATGTAACTCTTGACAACGGAAAAAAAGTAACAGCACATTGCACCAATTCCGGTTCCATGAAGTCCTGCCTGGAAGAAGGTGCGGAAGTATACTTAAGCCCGGCAAATGATCCCAAAAGAAAAACAAAATTCACCTGGGAGATGATCAAAATCAATGGCAAATGGGTGGGCATCAATACCAATCATCCAAATCAAATCGTTTATGAGGCAGTTAAGAGTGAAGAAATCGACCAATTAAAAGGATATACGCACGTAAAGCGAGAGGTGAAATTCGAGGATAGCCGCTTCGATGTTTACGCTAATAATGATCAGGAAGAGTGTTTTATTGAAGTGAAGAATGTAACCTTAAAAGAGGGGAATGCAGCTCTTTTCCCAGATGCAATAACAACCAGGGGACGTAAGCATCTGCAAACCCTCATCCGTGTAAAAGAGAAAGGAATCAGAGCCGTAATGGTTTATGTGATTCAACGGATGGATGTGACCTATTTTGCTCCGGCCGATGAAATCGATCCAGCCTATGGTAAAGCATTAAGGGAAGCAAGAAAGAAAGGGGTTGAGATCATTCCTGTTCGGGTGGAAGTCAATCCAACATCCATTCGTATTGCTGAAATACTGGAGGCAAGGTTCTAAAAAAACATGGAGAACGCTCTTATGCATCCTCCATGAATTCTAAATAAATCATTAACCCCTATTACTCACAGTACATGAAAGCTTACTAAAATCCTCGTTTAAATTTCCCCTCTATCTATTATTCAATTTCCAAATTATTATTTAACAATTGTATCTGAGTAAAACTCTCTTTGTACTTTTTTAATATACGTAGAAAAAGAGAAAATAGAAACCCAATTTACATAAAGGGGATAAACTTGTTGATAAAATGACATTTTAACCTGATGACTAAAAACAAGTTGTACTAATAGATAAGTTGCTCTATTTGTTCTTTGTCCCTTTTGAGTTGTTTTTTTAGAGAATCTCGTTCTGCCAAAGTCAATTCATCACGCATGTGCTTATGAAAGAATATGGTTATAAATTTACCAAGAAGCGCAGCATGGTTACTGTAATCAAATAAATGCAACTGTACACTGGGCGTATTTTGGTGATCATAAATTTTAATATTAAGCATTCCCTTGTGACGTTGATCATCTATCCGGATACTAACGGCATATACGCCTTCGGGAGGGATCAATTTAATATCCTCTTCAATTCCAAGGGTGAAAGACGGAAAACCTATTTCCCTACAAACAGGATGTCCATCTTTTAGGGGTCCAATACAGGTAAAGAAATGGTCGAGATAAGCATGTGCGCGCTGTATTTTGCCTTCTGCCAATGCTTTTCGAATAATAGTACTGCTTACTGTTTCGTTCTCCAAATCCTGCTCAGGAATTTCTTCAGCCTCAAAATCATGTGTTTTAGCCATTTCAAAGAGGTATTGAAAATCGCCCTCACGATTATGAACAAAATAATAATTAAACCCCACAATAATACGCTTAGCGCCAAGTTGTTGCATTAAAATTTCTTCAAGGAATTCCCGGGAAGTAATTTCCGCAAACTCCCTTGTAAAGTTAATAACCACAAGATGATCCAATCCTGTTTGTTCCAGCAAAAAAACCTTTTCGCGCTGGGTATTGATCAACTTTAAACCCTTTCCTTTTGATTCGGGATAAAGCACTCTTCTTGGATGCGGATGAAAAGTAATAAGTACCGACTCACCGTCTATTTCACGGGCCAGTCTGTTCAAACGGTTAATAATAACTTTATGACCAAGGTGCACCCCGTCAAAGGTACCCGTGGTAACTACAGGATTTTTAATCTGTTGAAGCTTGCTGAAATCGTTATGAACCTGCATGCAAATATCCCCTTTGATTGTTCAGCACAAAAGTAGGTATTAATGCAAAAAGGAAGATGATAAATTAGTCGGCATTTTTATGTTTTACAAAATACGCCACCTTCTCCATGGATGTAACCATATCATATTCCTCCAAATGGATATTGTCCGGAACATTAAGCGGCGAAGAGGTGTAATTCAGAATTCCTTTAACCCCGGCTGAAATAAGGGTATCAGTAACCTGGGGTGCCTGTTCCGGCGGTACTGTGAGAATTCCTATTGTAATATCTTTCTCCTGAATGACGTTCCGCATGTCTTTTACCGAGTAGCATTTAACTCCCGAGATAATACGGTCTATCTTAGCAGGGTCAGTATCGAAAGTCGCTACAATTTTAAGTTTAGTTCTTTTCCCATTAAAATAGGCAGTAATGGCGCGTCCCAGATTACCAATTCCCACAACAGCTGCACTTAATCCGGATTCAGTATCAATAATCCTCCCAATCTCTTCAATCAGTGCTTTTACATCATATCCTTTTTTAGCTGTAGTCGAATAACCAATCAGCATGATATCCCTACGCACCTGTACGGCTGTGATATTATGCAGGTTCGCCAGTTCATGCGAATAAATGTGGGTTTTACCTCTGGCAAGGCAGTTCAAAAGTGTCCGGCGGTATTCACTTAATCGGCCTACTGTCTTCTCGGGCAATTTCATATCTTTTTTTTTATAGTACTTCTGATATCTAAAAAGCCGCTATTCTGCGGGTATTTTTATGGTGAAGCTTGTTCCTTTACCTGGCACACTATTCACATCCACTTCTCCATGATACAAATCTACAACATTCTTAACAATTGGCAATCCCAAACCACTACCGGAAATATTCCTGGTTTGTTCATTCTTTACCCGGAAAAATTCCTTAAACAAACTCTCAATTTCATCCTTATTCATACCAATACCTGTGTCTTCAACCTTAATCATCACCTGATTGTTTTCTGATTTAAGTTCAATAGCCACATGCCCGCCTTCTTTGTTGTATTTTACAGCATTCGAAAGAAGATTATTCATGATAATTTCCATATCGCCGGGATCTGCTGTTACACGAACATCCTCATCAGCACTAATTTCAATGCTTACATCCTTCTGTATGGCATAAGGATTAATAGCCTCAACAGCCAATTGCGCTATTTCCTGCAATTCGACTTCACAAACTTTCTCTTCCTTTCGTTCAAATTTTGTTTTGGTCAGATCCAACAAATCCATTATTAGATCCCTCATATTTTTAATTCTGTGTAGCGAGCGATCAATCATCTGCCCATAATCTTCAATTTTTTCTCCCGCCTCTTTTTCTTTCATAATTCGCAAATAACCTTCAATCGCGTTTAGAGGAGCTTTAAGCTCGTGTGAAAGCACCGACAAAAACTGGAAACGAATCTCCTTCCCTTCTTTGTTCATCTTTTTTGTCATCCCCCTCAAGAAAAGGTGCTTGCTCAGGTTTTCCATAGATGATTTAAGCTCCTGGGGTGTAAAAGGCTTGGGTATAAAGTCGTAGGCTCCCTGATTGGTCGCCTTTACGGCCAGTTCAAGCGAAGCATAGGAAGTTATCATCATCACAATAATTTCCGGATAGTTCTTATTAAGGAACTCCAACACTTCGGTTCCCTGGATACCAGGCAATTTATTATCAAGCAAGACGACATCCACCTCCTTGTGCTCCACAAATTCCACGGCTTCTTCTCCGGTAGCTATTTCAATTACTTCAAATCCCATGTCTTCATCCATAAATGGATAGGTAACCGTAAAATTTCGCAAGATGCGGCTTACACCAGAACGGATTCCCGGTTCATCATCAACGACTGCTATCTTTAATTTTTTCATATATTCCCTAGATCCTTCAGATTCCGTTTACAATTTAAGTAATTTATTTATTTCCTTGTGCAATTGGTCCTTACGAATTCCTTTTTCCAGGTACAAATCCGCCTTAATCCATTGTTTTTCTGCATCGGTATCCAGTCCAAAACTGATACCTGTCTCCGAAGCCACAGCAGTGGCAATAATTACGGGAACATCCGGATACCTCCTCTTCAGCTTATAGCTTAAAATAAAGCCACTGTCATCATTCTCCATCATCAAATCCAGAATGGCCAAATCTGGTTTAACTTTTTTAATAATATTTTCTCCCTCTTTCTGATTTTCAGCTGTGATTACCTCAAAGCCAAAACTTTCCACCTGAAACTTCATTTGAAACAGGTAATCCGGATCATCATCAACCAGTAAAATGGTTTTCTTTGTGTGCGTCATAGAATTTCTATTTGCGGGTTTTCGGTAATTCGATTTTAAATGCAGTGCCGGTTGGACCTTCATTCGCATCGGTATTGGAAGTTACACTGATTTTACCTCTGTGCATTTTCACAATCCCATACGCTGTCGCAAGTCCCAATCCGGTTCCTTTTCCAATCCCTTTGGTTGTATAAAAAGGCTCAAATATTTTTTCCTGATCTTCTTTCCTGATGCCTGTACCGGTATCGGCTATCCTTATCACAATCTCATTCTCTGTATCACTAAGGTTAATCTTAAGTTCTCCCCCATCCGGCATAGCATCAAATGCATTCTTATACAGATTGGTCAGAACCTGCATCATCTGTTCCTGATCCAACTCGGCGAAGCCCTGTTTCAGTTGCTCCTCATCAATCTTTACACTTACATTATCCGGAACAATAACTGCATCCAGGGCCTGCTTCATAAGTTTTACCACATCTATACTAATGCTGTTTACCTGGTTCTTCCGGGCAAAGTTCAGCAATCCTCCCACAATCTTTTTACAGCGGTTGGTTTGCTCTACAATCAGTTTTAGATCTTCATACACCGGATTATCATTGTCTGCTTCATCCAGCAGGATATTAGCATACATGATAACCACCCCAAGTGGGTTATTCAATTCATGGGCAATTCCAGCCGAAAGCTGTCCCATACTCGCCATTTTTTCCGATTGTTTCAGTGCCTGCTGGGTGGAGACCAACTTATCATTTGTTACTGCCAGCTCGTTGACAGAATTATGCAGTTTTTCAATGGTATAGGGCAGGCACATTTCAATTTCGGCCAGTCCTTTCACAATAGCAACCGCATGTTCTTCACAACTGTCATATCCGCACGCTCCGCAATTCAAATGATCTTTATACGTTTCCTTTCCCATGGATTCCAGCACTTTTTGCACCTGCTCCTCAGTAGGTGCCTCAATGCGGGTATCAATAGGCCGGAAATTATTAGACATATCAATAGTAAGATAGGTCTCCATATGCTTTTTCCACTCCTGTACATCCAATTCGCGGATTTTTTGCTGAACATAATTATTCACCAGGATTCTTCGTGCATATTGGCGACCTCCCAGGCTCATTCCAGGTCCCATAATACAGCCCTCACAGCCCAGTAATTCAAGATGCTGGGAATTTACCAAACCATCTTCGAATTCTTTTATAGCTTCTTGAAAATCCATGCGTCCTTCTGCTACAATAATATTTCCATCAAAAACATCATCGGGAATTCCTGCAGTCTGCAAAAGTCCCCTGCTAACTGGAAATATAGATCCCTTTCCGCCAAGTGGTGGATCAAACTCAGTAGGCTCCAAGTCCATTGGCATAATTTTGTACTTACTGAAAAGCTCCCGAAGCTCCGTGAATGTTATCATTTCGTCCACTTCGTTGGTTTCGCTTTTCTTTGCTACACATGGGCCAATAAATACAATATTGATATTTTCCCCATGTTTCTTTTTCATTACCCTGGCCATTGCCATCATGGGAGATGCAATCGGTGCAAGATTATCAATCAAATTGGGATGATAGCGTTCTACATAGGAAACAATTGCCGGGCAATCGGATGAAATATAGCGTTTATTCGTTTTATCCTGTATGATTTCCCTGTATTTCGTTGCCACAAGGTCAGCACCAAAAGCAACCTCTGAAACCACATCAAATCCCAGTTTCCGAATCATGGAAACCAACACCTTATAATCTTCTATCTCCTCAAATTCTGCAGGAAAACTGGGCGCTACAATGGCCACGTTCTTCGAACCGGAGCGAAGCATATCTTCCACCTTGTCGGTGGTTTTGAGGAAGGCTTTTGCCCCCTGGCTGCATACTTTAGTACAATTCCCACAAACAATACAACGCTCATTGATAACCTCAGCCTGTCCATTCACGATTTTAATCGCTTTCGCCGGACACTCTCTTACACAAGTATAACAAACCCTACACCTGTTCTTAATGGTGTAAACCAAATCCCTGCTTGTATTTCTTTCTGCATTCATAAATCACTCACTTTCTTACAATAACACATCCCGTTCGGAAAACCTAGTGTGAATAAGTCTTTGACATTCTTTCCCCAATGGTTTTCCCAGGTATTTCTTACAGAAATCTTTAATATCCTGATTCTGATAAGCAGCTTTGTTTTGTTCCTTATCATCTGCATTGTGGATGGTTTTCATGATCGATTTGGCCGTCTTTTTATCTCTAAAAAACGGCTGACCACCACCATTAATGCAACCACCATCACAGGCCATTACCTCAAGATAATCTATTTTACTTTTCCCTTCAATAATATCATCAATATATGCTTTAACATTTCTTAATCCACTTACAGCAGTCGCGTTTAGCTTCTGTTTTCCAAAACTTATATTTGCCTGTTTCACACTTTTACTTCCACGAAGTTTATTCAGCTTTGGCTGTGCCATGTCCTTTCCTGTCAACCGTGCATGCAGGTTCCTAAGAATACCTTCTGTCATGCCGCCTGCAAGGGAAGCCAGGGCTGTAGAAGAACTGGAATTTACAAAGGGAGCGTTAGCCACTTCCTGCTCGAGAGAATGAATA
>CAYVSF010000105.1:0-8339 GCA_964453775.1 uncultured Bacteroidales bacterium | reverse complement strand
ATTTGCAGAAGCTTACAGAGTAATTAAACTGGAAGTACTGGTGGCCGACAAACAAGAAAACAAGATAATAAAAATTATTCGTGACAATGGAAGAACAGGTTACAGAGGCGATGGAATGATACTTGTTGCACCCATTGATGAGGCCTATAAAATCAGAAATGAAGGAAAGGGAGTTCAATCTATCTAATGCTTTCTTTCTTTTTTTCTTATGATTGACATTCTGCCTATAAAAGTGTATACTATCAGCAAATAAAAATTATGCTATGAAAAATACGCTCTTTTTTCCACTGCTGATATTTCTAACATTAGTACTCTCACAATGCCATTCCGGTGCACCGCAAAACAGTGAAGAGAACAATTCGGTTTCCAGTGCTTTCAAGCCCGATATAGATATTGCTCTAAATGCAACGAAAGCAGAATATGCCATTCTACCCGGCGCAAAAACGAAGGTTTACACTTACAAATCCAACTACATAAAAGGGAAAGCACAACAAGAAGATGCCATGGAAACATCTTATCCTGGTCCAATTATCCGTGTAAAACCGGGACAAAAAATGCGTGTTCGCTTCAAAAATCTTTTACCCGGGGAATCGGTAATTCACTGGCATGGACTTCACATTCCCCCGGATATGGATGGACATCCTAAAGATGCAATTGACCAAGGTGAGTCTTATATATACGAGTTTGAAATAAATAACAGGCCTGGCACCTACTGGTTTCATCCCCACCCCGATAAATTAACAGGACCTCAGGTTTACAAAGGATTGGCAGGATTATTTATTGTTGAAGGCAACAAAGAAAACCTTCCTTCGGGCAAGTATGATATTCCACTTATTATTCAGGATAGGCGTTTTGACAAGGATAATCAACTCATCTATCTTGATAACAACAGAATGGCCCGTATGCAGGGTTTTTTAGGGGATGAAATAGTGGTGAACGGAAGTCAAAAACGAATTTCGAATGTTAAAAAGGCAAGCTATCGCCTTCGGCTACTCAATGGTTCGAATTCCAGAATTTACAAACTTGCATGGAATGACGGCTCCGATATTATTGCTATTGCAACAGACGGGGGTCTACTGGAAAAACCCGAACGAATGCCCTACATTATGCTTGCCCCAGGGGAGAGGGTAGAAATATGGAAAGATTTCTCTAGCTATAGCACCTGGGAAGAGGTGCAATTAAAAAGCCTGGCCTTCAACCCGGGTTCTTCAATGCAAATGCGGGGGATGATGACGGACTCTGAAACAAGAACAAAAAATGGTGATGAATTTGACATCTACAGTTTTAAAATCACCAGCGAACAAGGTCCTCAATTAGGGCTTCCTGCCAGCTTATCCGATCTTGAGGTTATTTCACAAACAGAGGCAGTGAATAACACCTCAGCCAGAAAATTCAATTTTTCCTTTGAACGTATGGAGTGGGTAATCAACGGAGAAACTTTTGAAATGTATGAAGTGGCAGATTGGGAAAAAGTGAAACTGAACAGCACGGAAATCTGGGAATTTACAAATGGAACAGCTACCGGGGGAATGGGAATGATGGGTAATATGATGCAAATGCCCCACCCCGTGCACCTACATGGCCTTCAATTTCAGATCCTTGAAAGGGATATTTCACAAGTCGATCCCGGAACCTGGAACTCTGTCAAATATGGATTTCTCGATAAAGGATGGCAGGATACATTCCTTCTCCTTCCAGGGATGAAAGTTAGGATTATTATGCGTTTTAAAGATTTTACCGGTATGTACATTTATCACTGCCACAACCTGGAACATGAAGACATGGGAATGATGCGAAATTATGAGGTAATTCCATAAATACTTCTAAAAGAATTCCAAAAAACTACCAAACACTAATCTAAGCATTCTTTTCAAGTAGCAAATATTTGCCAGTCTCTACTATTGACTTTTACTCTTTCTGTATGTAACTTAGATCAATAGAGTAAATCTTGGTCATCATGGGAGAAATGCTGACAAATATTGAACTTCACTGGGCCAATGCCTGGATATTTGTTTTTCCGGATTGGCTTTCGGGAATGCTGTTTTCCGGTCTGGGCAAAAGGAATCTGAAACGTGCAGTGGACATGTCATGGTATACCAGTCGGGACCAGTTTTTTTCCTTTCTAAGTATGTTTGCCATGTTTGCTTTTATGATTTGTACTGCCTGGATTGAAGTGGATTATAACAACTGGTGGTTATATCCTGGTCTCATATTCATTGTTCTTGGTGCTGTGGGCCACTGGAAATCCAAAATTGATTTTATGCAGGCCCATCCCGACAAGCACATCCACAAAGGACTATATAGTTTTTCAAGAAATCCGATGTATTTTTCTTTCTCCCTGCTGATGTTAGGTGTGGTAATTGTTACGCTCTCTCCCCTTCTTCTTTTTATTTGGCTGGTTTCAGTTATTTCAACTCACTTACTTATCCTTGGTGAAGAAAACTTCTGCCTGCAGGAATACGGGGCTGAATTTAAGAACTACCTGAAATCGGTGCCCCGCTACTTCTTTTTTTAATGCTTTTCGGGGAAATTTAATAAAAATTAACACCATGCAAAGCACTATTAAAAGATACCTGGTTTGCATTCTGTTGTGTTTAGCAATAATACAACTTAAGGCATCGGAACCAGACAGTCTGGAAAAAGCCCTGCCTCAAAAGGGCTTGGAAATTGGAATAGCCGCTCTTATGCCTGCAGCACCAAGTTTAGCAATAGCTTATACAAGTGATAAATGGGGAATTAGGGCTACAGGGATGTACTGGGGACGAAATACAAGTGGTTACCAACTGACAACCAAATATGCATTTGGTGGTAAAAACGATCACAGTCATTGGCTGGGAGTTGTAGGAGGTGAATCGCAAGACCCTGGTTGCGATTATTTTTATGTAGGACCTGCTTATGAATTCAGATATAAACGATTTTATGCTGAGGGAGGTATATCAAAAGTTGTGCATGTAAATCGTGGGGATTTTAGCGATCTCCCTTTTTGGATTATTCTTCAAATAGGGTATGTATGGCATATCGGGAAATAATCCGGGATGTCTAAGCCATGATTAGCTCTCATTTTTATAAATTTGATGCTTATTGTAAAATCATTTAATATGAACAACCGCCTTTTTTGGGACAAGATGTCCAAATCGTATGATACACAAGTAAATAAAACTTATGCACAAGCCTATACCGATACAATTAAACATTCCAAAAACTATCTTGATCAAAAAAGCCATGTGCTGGATGTTGCCTGCGGAACAGGAATAACAACCATCCCTCTCTCCCATTTCACTCAACATATTACAGCACTGGATATCTCTGATGGAATGATTAAGCAATTCCGGAAAAAAATCGAGCAGCAGGATATTCAAAACATAACCTTAATGACAGGTGATATTTTTCTGCCCGGTTTACAATCCGAAAGTTTTGATGTAATTATGACTTTTAATCTTCTATACTTCCTTGAAAATCCGGAAGAACACATTCATCGTATTTATCAATTATTAAAACCCGGAGGCTACTTTTTATCTGCCACCGACTGTCTGGGTGATCACTTTTCTATAAAAAGCAGATTGCAAATTTTTCTAAGCAAAATGCGTTTATTGCCGTGGATAAATGCTCTGAAATCCAATCAGCTAAAAGACATAATCAAGACTGAAAATTTTGAAATCATTGAAGTTGCTACTTTACATCAAAATCCAACCAATCTTTTTATTGCTGCAAAGAAAAAGCGGTATCTAAATGAGCAAAACCAGTAAAGTCTGTTTCGAATTGAGAAATACCTGCCTCTATACTTCTAAATTAAAAGAGTTCTTAAAGGCTTTTCTCATCGCAAAAACATCTAAAATCCTCTAAATAAAAAGCTGTTTTGTTTAATCTTTCTTTTCTGTTATTTAAACAAAATATCTTTCATGCTGTTTATAGTTAAATTAAAATTATACAGCTATGAAAACACTAAAGAGTTTATTTTTGGCAACACTGATGGGAGCCTTCATGTTTGTCGGTAATGCAAATGCACAATGCGAGACCAAAGAGACCAATAAATCGGATATTGTTGATCTGGCAGTTTCCTCAGAAAATCTTTCCACACTTGTAGCCGCAGTTAAGGCTGGCGGTTTGGTAGAAACCTTGAAAGGCGACGGTCCGTTTACCGTATTCGCACCAACTGATGAAGCTTTTGCAGCGCTTCCCGAAGGAACACTGGAAGATTTGCTAAAACCCGAAAACAAAGACAAATTGGTTGCAATTCTAACCTACCATGTAGTGCCCGGAAAAGTTAAGTCAACTGATTTAAAAGATGGTATGATGGCACAAACCGTAGAAGGAAATAAAGTAACGGTTAAAATCGCCGGTAATAAGGTGAATATTAACGAGGCTAATGTTGCCATGGCTGATATTATGGCCACCAACGGAGTTGTTCATGTAATAGACAGAGTGATATTACCACCTTCCAACTAAAAATTAGGATTTGATGCTTAGGAAAGGAAATCTCTTGTGGATTTCCTTTTTTTGGTAATCCATTTCCAGGACTCTGTCAGGTGCTAAGGCACTCTGACAGGTCCTGGCTAAACTGCAAAACAGCACCTTCCCCAGACCTGACAGCGTCGATAGACCTGTCAGAGTCGGTTTGAATTGCAGAAATATTTAAACTATTCCATCAAATCATTTATAGTGCCCAAATCATGCTCATGTTTGTGAAACCACACGAAATTCTTAATATCCCCAAACAAGCTTAGAATATAGTTTGCCTCTAAAAAACCAAAATCACCTTTGATAAAAGCTTTATAAGAACTCCATGTGTATTCTTTAAAATCATGAACAAAACCATGTTTTAAAGGATTATGATGAATATAATAAACTAAGTATCGCAAATATTCTTCATTCGTAATTATTTTACGTTTAAAGGGCCTTTCAAACAATCCTCCCCGACGATTCTTTCCAAAATTAAAGCTTCTGGTATAGGCATTAAATAAATGAGAGAAATGACGTGAAGGATTGGGTAATTTATAAGTATCACTCAAATTCTCTCTTTCAATCGTTTCAATATCAGTAGTAGTTTTAAATTTATTTTCATCATGTCCATTACGAAAACGAACCCTCTGGTATAAACTAATTTCCATTTTCTCTTTTATTCGAACCAGCAAATGCAAATGGTTAGGAAGCAAACACCAGGAATAAGTGTCAGCCACAGGGATAATATAGCGTCGATAAAGTTTCAGAAATAAATAATAATCCTCATCAGAAATAAAACATTATTTGGATCTATAGCATGCGTATAAATGTGGTAATAATTACCATATTCAATAGGTATCATGAGTGCTGAATTTAATTTGTAATGTAAAAATAGAAAATATTTTCAATCAAATAATATAAATCATTTTTTTCAAAATATACCAGTTCCTTTTTACACCAGGTCCCCCCGGACTCTGTCAGGTGCTAAGGCACTCTGACAGGTCCTGGCTAAACTGCAAAACAGCACCTTCCCCAGACCTGACAGCGTCGATAGACCTGTCAGAGTCGGTTTGAATTGCAGAAAGAATACATTCTCCGGAACGTTTTTAGGTGCTGATTAAGCTGCAAAATGGCATTTTTAGGCATTATCCAAATTGATAATTTTACCTTCATTTTCATAAACAATTCCTGCTATAGGATGTTAGCTAAGTAGCAATCGACATAATCAATTATATTTCAACTATTTAAACAAAACCTAAATTAGAACATTATGTTTCATGGATTTGCAGGACACGGCTGGATGGGCTGGGGATGGATAATAGCCCTTGCCATCGTAGTACTTATTATTGTAGCATCTGTATCTGCACACCGGCGTTCAAACCATCCATCCAATAAAAAATCAGCATTTGACATTCTTAAAGAGCGCTATGCAAAAGGTGAAATAGACAAAGAAGAATTCGAACAAAAGAAAAAGGACTTATAAAAGCCAACCACATGAATGACACAAAACATCAGCATTCAAATAAGAAGGACAATCATCAGCATGGAGAGCATGATCATTCCAATCATCACCGAATGATGATAGAAGATTTCAAAAAACGATTCTGGATTTCCCTTGCCATTACAATACCGGTATTGGTTCTCTCTCCAATGATCCAGGAGATTCTGGGATACAGTTTCAGCTTCCCCTATGCTTCCTATGTCCTGTTTACACTTTCGGCAATAATTTTCTTTTATGGCGGCTGGCCATTTCTAAAAGGACTCAAAGACGAGCTAGCCAAAAAACAGCCCGGCATGATGACTCTGATTGCTGTCGCCATTACTGTAGCTTTTGGTTACAGTTCTGCAACGACATTTGGACTTGAGGGGAAAAAATTTTTCTGGGAGTTGGCTACACTAATTGATGTGATGTTATTGGGCCACTGGATTGAGATGAAATCAGTTTTAAGTGCTTCACAGTCCTTACAGAAGCTGGTTGAAATGATGCCATCCGAAGCACACCTTATTCAAAATGGAGACACAAAGGATGTACAGGTAGACGAGTTAGAGCAAGGAAACCTGGTATTGGTGCGACCCGGAGAAAAAATACCAGTAGATGGAAAAATTACAGAAGGACAAAGCAGCTTAAACGAATCGATGGTCACAGGAGAATCCAAACCTGCACAAAAAGGAGAAGGTGATGAAGTAATTGGTGGTACAATCAATGGGAATAGCAGCATTAAGGTGGAAGTTGAACAGGTGGGAGAAAATGCCTATCTCAGCAAGGTCATCCACATGGTGCGCGAAGCACAAAACAAGAAATCAAAAACACAGCATCTGGCCGATCGAATTGCATTCTGGTTGACAATTATAGCATTGACTGTAGGATTTGGAACCCTTGCCGCATGGCTAATTTCAGGCAAACCATTTGTATTTGCCCTCGAAAGGATGGCCAGCGTGATGGTAATTACCTGCCCGCATGCCCTGGGGCTGGCAGTACCACTGGTAGTAGCCATTTCCACATCTGTTTCTGCGGGAAATGGGCTGCTTATAAGGAATCGCACTGCTTTTGAAAACGCCCGAAAAATTACCATCCTTGCCCTGGATAAAACAGGTACCTTAACAAAAGGGAACTTTGGCGTAAGAACAGCCGAAAGCTTGAATAAAAATTTTAAGGAAGATGATATCCTGCGCCTCGCAGGAGCGGTGGAATCCAAATCGGAACACCCCTTAGCGGTAGGAATTCTTGAAAAAGTAAGAGAAAAATCGCTTGATATTCCGGAAGCAAAAGAGGTGAACGCTATCACCGGTAAAGGCATTGAAGCAAAAGTAGACGGCAAAGACGTTAAGGTCGTAAGTCCCGGTTATTTAAAGGAACAAAATTTACAAATCCCGGACAAAGTAGAAATGGAAGGCAAAGAAACCATCGTCTTCTTGTTGGTTGATAAAACGCTTGCAGGATACATTGCCATGGCCGATGAAATCAGAAATGAATCGTATGAAGCGGTAAAAAAGCTTAGAAGTAGCGGTTTAAAACTATACATGATGACCGGTGATAATAAACAGGTAGCTAAGGCCGTAAGCGACGAATTGGGTTTAGACGGGTACATCGCAGGTGTTTTGCCGGATGAGAAACTAGAAAAAATCAAAGAATTCCAGGATCAAGGGGAATTTGTAGCAATGACAGGAGACGGCATTAATGATGCTCCGGCATTGGCTACAGCCGACGTGGGAATTGCCGTGGGAAGCGGTACTGATGTTGCTGCCGAAACAGCCGATATCATATTGGTAGAAAGCAATCCCATGGATATTGCTTCTTTGATTCATTTTGGTAAAGAAACGCACAAAAAGATGATACAAAACTTTGTGTGGGCAACCGGATATAATGTGGTGGCCATTCCCCTGGCAGCAGGGGTTCTTTACAAGGCAGGAATTCTAATCAATCCTGCTCTTGGCGCAGTACTTATGAGTTTAAGTACTATCATTGTAGCCATTAATGCGCAGCTTTTAAAACGAAAATTAAACTGATTATATCGCCCGGAATCTTTCAGCTCCCGGACGCTGTCAGGTGCTAAGGCACCCTGACAGGTCCTTACTGCACTGCAAAATTGTGTCGTTCAATCGCCCTTCTTCCTTTTTCTCACAAAATCCTTATCTTTAGCCAAAATTCGAGAATAATGACGAAGAAAGTACTTTTATTATTAGCTCAAGGCTTTGAAGAATATGAAGCCAGTGTTTTTACTGATGTTATGGGATGGAGTCGGGCCGAAGGGCTGGAAGGGGTTGATCTGACAACTGCAGGAATACGAAAAAAACTAAAAGGAACATGGAACCTCATTGTAGAACCCCAGGCACAAATAAACGATATCAATTTAGATGATTTTGATGCCCTTGCCATTCCAGGTGGATTTGAAGAAGCA
>CAYVSF010000104.1:0-8343 GCA_964453775.1 uncultured Bacteroidales bacterium | reverse complement strand
TTCTTTTGGGATACAGGCTGCTGCTGCTCTTTTTTGGCTCCCACCTTTTTAGCGTGGGAACGAAGCTTGTCCATCTTCCGTTGAATCTTCTCATCTTCTTTCTCCTGCTCCAGTACTTTCTGTTTATATTCTTCCAGCTCTTTGCGTGCAGCTTTTGTGGCTTCCTTTTCGGCCTGACTCTCTTTTATGGCCCGGATTGTATTTTCAATCTTCTTATTGACTTCAGCAAGCATATCTTCTGCCTCGGATTTGGCCTTCTTTAGGGTTTCTTTCCTGAGTTTCTTAGCATCTTCCAACTCCTGGGAATACTCCTCGATCATTTTTTGCAAGTTCTTCTCTGCAATTCTGGAGGATTCGCGTTTTTTCTCCCAGTATCGCTTGTCCCTGATAATGTCCTTGAGGTTCTTGTCAAAATCGATATGCTCTTTCCCTATTCGTGATGATGCGGCTTTTAGTATGGACTCGGGCATTCCTATCTTCCTGGCAATCTCAAATGCAAAAGAGCTCCCCGGCTCCCCAATTGACAACTTAAATAAAGGATTCATCTTTTCAGTATCGAAAAGCATAGCTGCATTTTGAATGCCTTTAACAGAACTGGAATAATGCTTAAGATTGGAATAATGAGTGGTTATCACACCCATGGTTGCTTTTTCATTCAGCTCCTGCAGGATAGATTCTGCAATGGCTCCTCCAAGTGTTGGTTCTGTACCGGCCCCAAATTCATCTATTAGCACCAGGGAACGTTTATCGGCATGCTTCACAAACTCCTTCATGGCCATTAGGTGACTGCTATAAGTACTTAAATCATTATCGATGGACTGATCATCCCCGATATTTATGAAAATTTTCTGAAAGACACCCATTTCCGAATTTTCCTTTACAGGTACCAGCAATCCACATTGCAGCATATATTGAATAAGCCCCACGGTTTGCAAGCATACCGATTTACCACCGGCATTCGGTCCTGAGATCAATAATATTCGTTGATCGTTTTGATTTAATGCGATATCAAGGGGCACCACTTCTCTTTTTTCTTTCTTGAGGGACAAATAAAGCAATGGATGCCTGGCACCGTACCAGCGAAGTACAGTTTTATGGTCAAAGGCCGGCTTTTCAGCCCCAATTGTCTGTGCAAACCTTGCTTTTGAACGAATCAAGTCCAGGGTCCCCAGGTAATCAAAGGCATCCAGAATATCATCCGCATAGGGTCTAAAATCATCGGCCAGTAGGGTGAGTATCTTAACAATTTCGCGATCTTCTGCATATCCCAGTTCCTTTAATTCGTTATTGATCTCTACAATCTCTATGGGCTCGATATAAGCAGTCTTACCCGTTGCCGACTCATCCAAAATGAAGCCTTTAATTTTTCGCTTTTTCGATGCATCCACAGGAATAACTGCCCGGCCTTCCCGAATGGCTAAACTCACATCTTTTTCAACGGTGCCATTAGATTGAGCCTGCTTTAGAATGGCATTAATTCGCTTAGATACATTGCCTTCCTTCGTTCTAATCTCCCTTCTGATAGTTTTCAAATCATCCGAAGCATTGTCTTTAATCCGTCCCTGGTTGGTGATGATTTGATCCATTCTTTTGAAAAGGTAAGGATAGAGCTTCACCCCTTGCGACAAGCGATTCAAATAAGGATATTTCTCTTCCTCCGCTTTTTTCTTAAAAAAATGAAGAACAGCCTTTATGGTTTCCATCGAGCGCTTGATATCAAAAACCTCTTCAGGGTGCAGCCAGGTTCCAATAACTTTAATCTTACGGATAGCTTCTCTCGCATCAATCACATGATACAGGGGAAAATCTTCCTCCAGGGTCATCACATCTTTAAATTCCTTAACTTGCGAAAGCAAGATATCCAGAAACTTTGAATTACTTGAAAACCTGATATTATCAACCTTCTGTTGTCCCAGTTCACTAAGGCAACCTATTTTCAGTTTCTCCCGGATCCTGTCGAAACCAACCTTTTCTTCAAAATTTTTCGGATACAGCACAATGATATGTTTCAAATTTCCAACAAAATTAATAAATTAAGGAGGCCATGAATTATTTTAACTCAAATAATTAAATACAATGAAAAGAAAAATATCATTCCCGGGAAAATATAATTGGGTTGTCCTTTTTGGGATTACCATGGGTATCTTTGAAGCCGCGGTTGTGGTTTATCTTCGAGCAATATTCTATCCGGAGGGCTTTGACTTTCCATTAGCCGCCATGGATGGTAAATTATTAACCACAGAAGTCCTGCGAGAGATTGCCTCCCTGATCATGATTCTCTCGGTCGCATTTATCGCAGCAAAGAAATTTTCTTCCAGGTTTGGTATTTTTATTCTGATATTTGCCTGTTGGGATATCAGTTACTATATTTTTCTTAAAATCCTGCTTAACTGGCCTTTATCATTGTTAACCTGGGATGTTTTATTTCTAATTCCCGTCACCTGGACCGGACCAGTTATCAGTCCCATTCTTATTTCCTGCATCATGATTCTTTGGGGAAGTAGTATCATCTTTTTTAACAAGAAAGAACAGATATCTACACTTGAGAAAACTGACTGGATAGGCCTTATTACAGGTGCTTTCATTGTTTTTCTGGCCTTTATTTGGGATTATCTTCGTTTTATCGCTCAAAACAATCAGTATCCCCTGTTCCAAAAAGGGTTTTGGGATAATTTAGAACAACTCTCCCTGCAGTATGAACCTCATAATTTCCCATGGCTCCTTTTTCTAATTGGAATTGCTGTGCTTCTTGCTGGCTGGATAAACTACTATAGAAGAATCCGAAAAAAACAGTAAATAAAACAGGGCGACAAAATGCCGCCCTGTCTGTCCTCCTGTATCTGCAAGTTATATTATTCCTTTACTCCCTCAAGATAGAGCATGAAAGAATATTCCATAGCCACTTCTCTGAGGGCTTCGAAACGTCCTGAAGCACCGCCGTGCCCTGCCTCCATATTCGTGTGAAGCAGCAATAAATTATCATCCGTTTTCATATCACGCAATTTAGCCACCCACTTGGCAGGTTCCCAGTACTGCACCTGACTATCATGCAAGCCGGTGGTTACAAGCATATTGGGATACGACTGTTCCTTTATATTATCATAAGGAGAGTACGACAACATATACTGGTAATATTTTTCTTCTTTGGGATTTCCCCATTCATCAAATTCACCTGTTGTTAATGGAATGCTTTCATCCAACATGGTAGTCACTACATCAACAAAAGGCACAGCTGCAATTACTCCATTGTAAAGCTCGGGTTGCATATTTACAATAGCACCCATTAGCAAGCCTCCAGCGCTTCCACCCATGGCATAAAGATGCTCCGGATTGGTATAGTTTTGTTCGATTAAATGTTCGGCGCAATCATTAAAATCGGTAAATGTATTTTTCTTCTTCAGCAATTTCCCATCTTCATACCAGGCGCGTCCAAGATACTGCCCGCCACGAACATGAGCCAGTGCGTATACGAATCCTCTTTCCAGCAGACTTATCCTGGATACACTGAAATAGGGATCCATGGTACTCCCATAAGAACCATAGGCATAAAGCAGCGTTGGATTTTTACCATCCAGTTCGATTCCCTTCTTATACACAATGCTCATGGGAACTTTGCTTCCATCATCAGCAGTGGCCCACAAGCGTTTCGATTCATACTCTTCGGGATTAAAACCACCCACAATTTCTTGCTGCTTTTTCAATTCCTTCTCGCGGGTTTCCATATCGTAATCATAAGTACTCATGGGGGTTGTCATCGAGGTATATCCAAAGCGCAATGTTTTGCTGTCAAACTCAGGATTTCTGGAGATATAGGCCATATAGGTTTCTTCACCAAAATCAATATAATGTTCTGATTTATCCTTCCATTTGATGACACGGAGTTCGGTAAGCCCTTGCTTACGCTCTTCTACAACCAGGTAATTTTTAAAAATCTCGATTCCTTCCAGCAACACATCCTCCCGATGAGCAATTACCTCTTCCCAGTTCTCTTTATTTGTTGCATCAACTGGCGTTCTCATCAATTTAAAATTTTTAGCATCCATATTGGTGACGATGTAAAAATATTCGCCAAAATGTGAAACTGAGTATTCAAGTCCACGCTCACGGGGTTGAATGATCTTAAAATCTCCCATAGGATTATTTGCATTCAAATATCTGTACTCATTTGAAAGGGTGCTATAGGAAGAAATTATGATATAATCATTGGATTTTGATTTATATACTGATGTCCCAAAAGTTTCATCGCTTTCATGATAAATTTCTTGATCCTTTGAGGCATCTTCACCCATAAGATGTCGAAAAATCTTGTATGAGCGAAGTGTAGTTTCATGCTTTTTTGTATAAAAAAGAGTTTTATTGTCATTGGCCCAAACTGCATAACCTGTTGTAACAGGAATTTCATCGGATTTAATCTCACCCGTTTCTAAATTCTTAATAAAGATGGTGTATTTACGACGGCTTACAGTATCCACTCCATAGGCCACCATGGAATTATCCGGACTCACGCTCACACCGTTTACGGCAAAATAATCGTGGTCCTTAGCCATCTCGTTTACATTAAGCATAATCTCCTCTTCTGCCTCGAGACTACCTTCTTTTCTACAATAAAAAGGATACTCCTTCCCTTCTTCATAACGGGTATAATAGTAGTAACCGTTTTTAAAGTAAGGAACAGATTCATCATCTTCTTTTATCCTACCTTTAATTTCCTGAAAAAGCTTTTCCTGAAGTTCCTCTGTGGGAGCTAAAACTTCTTTGGTATATGCATTTTCGCGTTCAAGGTAATCAATCACCTCCGGGTTTTCCCGCTTATTTAACCAATAATAATCATCTACACGCGTATCTCCGTGGATAGAGAGCTCTTTGGGTTTCTTCTGAACATCTGGTGCTTTTGCTGTCATATTTAAACCTTCATTTTTACAGGAACTAATTGCTATTAAAGCAACAAACAGTCCCAGGACTATCTTTTTAAACTTCATGATTTAGGGTTTTTTGTTTTATCTTCTAAAATAACAGTTTTTATAAAAGAAATCGCAGCAAAGTGTATTTTTCTTTAACTTTGTTAGCGAACTATAAATAAGACTCATCATGTATCAAAAACGTTTAACACGTTCCCACGACCAGGTAATCGCAGGCGTATGTTCTGGGATTGCAGAATATTTCGGTTGGGATCGTGGACTAATTCGAATTGCATACCTGCTGGTTTCCATTTTGAGCGCAGGCTTCCCCGGAATACTGGTATATATCATCTTATGGATTGTAATGCCTCCACCATCCAATACCTATTACTACTAATCCATCATATATGCCAGTGAAACTGCTCCCCTGCCTGCACTCAACCCAATGACAGGTGAAATATTTACGATTGATGCAGGTGCCATTCCTGTTAACTTTGTCATTTCATCTTTAAAGTATTGAGCTCCCTTCTCATTATTAGCATGGAGAACAATATAATTCCACATTTTTCCTTCTTTCTTAACTTGGTTCCGGGCATGATTCAGTACCTTTTTCATATTACCTTTTTGGCTAAACGCCTTATCAAAAAGGGTAGAATTCCCCTCCTGATCCATGGAAACAATTGGTTTTACATTAATTAAGCTGGCAATCTTCTCTTTCATTGGACTTACCCGGCCTCCACGCACCATATATTTCAAGTTTTTAACACTTACGAGAATACGCGACTTTTTCTTCCATTCTTCCACTTTCTCCAGAATATCTTTATGTTTCCATCCATCCTCAATTGCTTTTGCTATCCGAAGTGTAATAAGCCCTAATGAACCAGAAAGATGATTTGAATTGATAACAGATATGGGTTTCTTAAACTCTTCGGATATTTTCTCTCCCGCTTTTTTACTATTCTTGAATGTTCCACTAAATTTACCTGTTAGATGCACAGCAATCACTGAATCGTAATGCGAGGCAAGATGCGAATACAAATTTTCAAAAGCTTTTTGATTGGGTTGGGCGGTTGTGGGAAAATCTTTGCTTTCATCCACCAAATCATAAAAATTCTTGGGGTGCACTGTCACCTTGTCCAGGTAGTGATTATCCCCTATAAAGATATTTATCGGCACCATATGAATTTGATAGTCTTCCATCAATTCATGCGATAAATCACACGAAGAATCGGTAACCAGGGCAATTTTCCATTTTCTATCATGCGCCACCTGATATTGCTTCAACATATCATCCGCTTTTTGATAGGTCATGGTGCCAAAATCTTTCAATTCGTGAAAAAGCTCCTGGGGCGTATCCGTATGTATATGAATGCGGCTAATGCGTTCTGACCCCGCTACCACCAGTGAATCTCCATAATCACTAAGCGTTTTACGAATAGCCGCTTTGTCCAGTTTTTCGCCTTTAATGACTGCTTCGGTACAGAACCTGTATGTAAATGACTCATGATCAATTTCTTCCTCCTCAAAAGGCAATTCAATCATTTCATCCTTTTTCCTCAGGAATTTCTGAATATTATTGCTGGTAATCAATTCGATGATTCCTTCAAGAAAAAGAACGAATCCCTTTGCCCCGGCGTCTACTACATTTGACTTTGCCAGCACTTTTAATTTGCTGGTTGTTTGTTGTAAGGATACTTCTGCAGCCTGGTACGAATCTTTAATCAACTGAGCAAAATCAGTTTTTTTCTCATGATGATCCCAGATATGATCAGCCCAGTCCTTTATAACTGTTAGCATGGTTCCTTCCACAGGTTCTGCAACAGCTTCATAAATATATTTTACACCATTTTTCAATGCCCTGGCAAAATTTGCAATGGTTACTTTTTCACAGTTACAGGTTTCTGCATTCAAACCATGAAGAAACTGGGCAAAAATAACACCAGAATTTCCCCTGGCACCAGTTAATGCAGCATCTGCAATTGTTTGCGCTGTTTCCTTATACGAATGATTAGGTTGAATGCTATCTATAATCGATCGAATGGTCGATGCCAGGTTAGTACCAGTGTCTGCATCCGGCACCGGAAAAACATTGATTTTATTCAGCTCTTTTTGATGCTCAATAATTTTATGCGCACCTGCCAGAAAAACCAGGTACAAATTCCTACCTGAAAGGGTATCTATTTTTTCTTCAATCACAGCCATACCTAATTTAAATTAACTTTTAACGAAGAAAAGCACTTTTATTAAAACAAGCAAATACCCAATTTGTTTTTAGCAGTATTAGAAGGGAAAGTCCTCTGTAGATGTTTTTTCGATCTTCTCTTCCCTGGGCTTTTTTGCAGCCAGATGAATGGGGTTTCCTTCAACATATATGGCTTTGAAAGGGAGTGTTGGACAGGCATATTCACAGGCTCCGCAGCCCACACAAATATCTTCGTCCACTTCCGGAATTCTGATATTACCATAAGGCACCATATGCACAGCTTTCGTGGGGCAATGCTCGGCACATGCACCACAGTCGGTACCTTCTGTTTCAACAATACAATTTTCTTGAACAAAGTGTGCTATTCCCAGTTGGGTTAATTTCTTTTTCTCCAAATCTATTGGGGCAATAGCTCCGGTGGGGCAGACTTCAGAACAAAGTGTACAATCAAAATTACAGAAGCCTGATTTATAATCCATCCGGGGTTGCAAAAAGCCTTGAAGACCATATTCCAGGGATGAAGGTTGCAAAACATGAGTTGGGCAGGCACTTACACACAAATGACAAGAGGTACAGTGCTTATTAAAGCGGTTAGTTGATTCTGCTCCGGGGGGGCTCACCGGATTCTTTCTTGTTATCTCCTTGGTAGCGCTATAGGAAACCAGCTCATGTTCCTGTGCCATAATTTTGCTCCCTAAGGTCACACCGGCAAGAGTAAAAAGGAATTTTCTCCTTGGATTTGCATTCCCTGTTTTTACTTCTTTATTTTTTACAGGAAGGCTCGTATAATGAATACTATCATAATCGCAAACCTGTAAGCAATTAAAACATAGGATGCAGCGACTTTGATCCACTTCCTTTGCTTTAAAATCGATACAGCCTGCTTTGCATTCATAAGCACACAATCCGCAAGCCACACATTTATCCTGATCGATTCGTATCTTAAATACGGATATTTTATTCAGGTATCCCAGTACTGTTCCTACGGGGCACACCGAATTACAGTAAAGTCGACCGTACTTGTAAGCCAAATAACCAATACCAACCAGAAAGGCACCTGATATGATATAGTTAAGCGGAGATAGTACCTTTAGATTCACATGATAGAGAAAATAAATATCCTGATTCTGCAATACAGAAGCCAAAAGATTATTTAGTTCAATAAAGCCGGGCCGAACGACATCAGAAAAAATCCTTCCAAAAATACTGTAAGGATCTAACATTGAAATGCCCAGTGCACCG
>CAYVSF010000103.1:0-8375 GCA_964453775.1 uncultured Bacteroidales bacterium | reverse complement strand
AACTTCCTGCTTGCTCAACAGGAAGATTTTGCAGGAAGTAAACTATCTTTAGTTACAGATTGTTCAGGAAATATAATCTGGTCGGGTGTTTTTAATGAAAACGTTAATATTGGTTCGCAACAGCTCAGCTCTGCAGGAGGCGCTGACGGCTTTGTGTCGAAATATACTCCCGGTGGGAATTTTGTTTGGGCGCGAAGAATAGGAGGAGAAAGTACTGAATATATAGTATTTCTGATTTCTGATACCGCGGACAATCTCTATCTTACAGGCGAGGCCTACTCTGTGGATCTGGATGTGGCAGATAATAATATACAGCTGAATGAAGGGGATGGCCATATTTTGTTTGCAAAGATAGATCCCAGTGGACATTGTGAATGGGTCAAATCGTTTGCAAGCTCTACTATAAATAATGGTGAACAATTCTGCTGGCCAACCGGAATAATGCTGGATAATTCCGGGGATATCCTGCTTAAAGGCTGGCATGGAGATTCTGTGTACTTTGATGATATAATGCTTATAAGCCCATATTATTATTATAGTAAATTCCTGACGAAAGTTGATGTAGAGGGAAACGTTTTGTGGGCGAAGTCCATTAATGAAGAAATCTATGGATACGATTACGGTCAGTTTGGTACAGATAAGGATGGAAATATTTATTTTGGGATGCAGGCGCGCGATACGCTTCATTTCGAAGACAAGTATGTCTATGCTCCGGAAGATGAGGATTTAATTGTGGCTAAATATTCAAAAGATGGAGATGTGCTTTGGGTTAAGACTATGCAGGGATCTGGGGGCTCTTTTAATAGTCGGGTCACTAGTGTAAAAATAAACAGTACAGGTAATGTTGTTGTGAGTGGCTATTTTAATGGATTGCTCTCAAACGATAACCAGGTTTTTGAGTCTTCTAACCGCCATGGCTTTCTTATGATTTTAGGAGCTTCTGTATATCCTCCCACAGCCTATCTTGACTGCTATCAGGAGTTTTTGTGCGAGGGGGATTCTGTTGAAATGCAGGCTCATTTTACCGGGGAAGCCCCCTGGCAAGTATCCTATACCGATGGAAGTACAAACAATTCTCTTTCCACTATTGAAAATCCGCATATATTAAAGGTGGGTTCACCGGGATACTATGAAATAACAGATTTGATGGATAAAAACTATGCAGGGACTTTTTTTGGTGCTGGAGTAAACCTGCAAGAAAAGCCATTACCACTAGCCAGTTTTGATTATGAGGTAGAAGATTTAACCGTTTCTTTTAGCAATTCTTCAGAACATGCAGATGCCTATTTATGGGATTTTGGTGATGGTTCAACCACGGTAGCTGAGCATCCTGTGCATACTTATCCAGATTTAGGATTGTATGAAGCAGAACTGGTTGCCATTAGTAATTTATGTGAAAATCATTCCAGCAAAATGAGCATTGATTTAAATACGGTTAATGTCGAAGACATAGAAGAAGTAAATGCTATTAGCATATATCCAAACCCCTCAGATGGAGTAATTTATATAGATTTCCATGATAAGCTATCGCAGAAGCTGTCTTGTGCTATCTTTTCTTCCGATGGAAAGAAGATTTGGGAAAAGAGTTATAATGAAAATACAGCTTTTCAATTGAATAGAATTGATTTGAGGACTTTCCCGGATGGACTGTATATTCTGCAGTTTAATACCCGGGATGCTCATAGCACCCAAAAAATCATTTTGAACAGGCAGTAAACGGGCTTGTCTAAGTATGATTATTAATTGCCGCAATAGCTGGCAACTCTTTCCCTTCGATGTATTCTAGCAGCGCTCCGCCTGCAGTTGAAATGTAGCTGACTTTGTGGGCCAGACTGTATTTGTTCACGGCTGAAATGGAGTCCCCGCCACCAATCAATGAAAAAGCCCCTTTGTCTGTTGCCCGTGCTACTGCCATAGCAACCTTTAATGTCCCCATAGAAAAGTTGGACATCTCGAAAACTCCAATGGGGCCATTCCAAAGAATGGTAGAGGAATTCTCAATGATTTCTGTGAATTTACTGGCCGATTTGATGCCAATATCCAGTCCCATCCATCCATCTTCAATTTCATCCACCTCACAATGCTCGATGTTGCTGTCATTCTTAAAAGCATCGGCAACTACACAATCGCTCGGCAGGTATAGTTTAACATTATTGGCTTTTGCTTTTTCCATAATTTCCCTTGCTGTCTCCAGGTAATCGTCTTCTACTAGTGAATTACCTACTTTCCCGCCCATTGCTTTAATGAAGGTGTAAACAATTCCTCCTCCAATAATCAGGTTGTCCACCTTTTCGATGAGTGCCAGGATGATGTGAATTTTAGTGGACACTTTTGCCCCTCCCAGGATCGCTGTGAAAGGCGATTTTGCCCGGTGAAGGACTTTGTCAATATTGTTAATTTCACTTTCTACCAGATAGCCAAACATTTTGTCATCAGGGAAAAACTTTGCAATGGTATAAGTAGAGGCATGTGCCCTGTGAGCTGTTCCAAATGCATTGAAAACATAGGCATCACCCAGGAAGGCAAGTTTTTTAGCAAAGGCTTCATCGGCGTTGGTTTCTTCATCATAAAACCGAAGATTTTCCAGCAATAGAACCTCTCCGGGCTTCAGACTGGCTGCTTTTTCTTCTGCTTCTTTACCAATGCAATCTCCGGCAAATTGAACCTCTTTACCAAGCAAGCCTGACAAGTAACCGATAAGATGTTTTAATGAAAGGTTTTCATTGTATTTTCCTTTCGGTCGTCCCAAATGGGTGAGAAAAATTACCGAACCGCCCTCTGCAAGAATTTTCCTGACCGTAGGAAGGGCCGTTATTATTCTGGTATTGTCGGTAATTTCCAGTTTATCATTCATGGGGACATTGAAATCTACCCGCATCAATACTTTCTTACCGGTAAAATCGTAGCGGTCAATGGTAAGGTTTTGTCGAATTGCTTTAAGACTTGGCAGCTCTTTCCCTTCGATGTATTCCAGTAATGCTCCTCCCGCAGTGGAAATGTAGCTGATTTTATGCGCCAGCTTGTATTTATTTACTGCAGCAATAGAATCTCCACCTCCTATAAGTGTAAATGCGCCCTTGTCTGTTGCACGTGCCACGGCCATGGCAATTTTTAGGGTTCCCATGGAGAAATTGGACATCTCAAATACACCAATGGGACCATTCCACAGAACACGTTCAGAGTTTTCAATGATTTCTGCAAAACGATTGGCCGATTTGATGCCAATATCCAATCCCATCCAGCCTTTTTTGATCTTATGAATATCAGAGTGTTTAATTTTTGCATCATTGCTGAATTGATTGGCAATTACGCAATCGCTTGGGAGGTGCAATTTTACCTGATGCTTCTTTGCTTTTGCGATAATGGTTTTGGCCACATCAATATAATCATCTTCAACCAGTGAATCCCCAACTTCTCCTCCCTGCGCCCTGATAAAAGTATAAGCAATTCCACCCGCTATAATCAGGTTGTCCACTTTTTCCAGTAAGGCCTCAATAATATGTATCTTGGTAGAGACTTTTGAACCACCCAGCACTGCAGTGAATGGGTGTACAGGTGTGTTCAATACCTTATCGATATTGGTAATTTCACTTTCAATCAGATAGCCAAAAAGGCGGTCGTTGGGAAAGAATTTTGCAAGGGTATAGGTGGAGGCATGCGCTCTGTGAGCTGTTCCAAATGCATTGTTAACATATATGTCTCCCAATGCGGCAAGTTGCTTTGCGAATTCTTCTCCTGCCTCAATTTCTTCCGGGTGGAATCGTAAGTTCTCCAGCAATAAAATATCCCCGGGGTTAAGGTTTTTTGCAGCCTTTTGTGCTTCTTCGCCTATGCAATCTGTTACAAAATTGATTTTTCGATCAAGCATCTTTTCCAAATAGGGATGAATATGTTTTAGTGAAAGCTGTTCATTATACATTCCTTTCGGCCTTCCCAAATGCGTAAGCAAAATAATGGAACCACCTTCTGAAAGGATTTTCTGAATGGTTGGAATGGCCGTGATAATTCTGGTGTCGTCGGTAATGGCTCTGTCTTCATCAAGGGGGACATTAAAATCTACCCGCATGATCACCTTTTTACCTCTAAAATCGTAATTATCTATGGAATACATGATTTTGTTTTTATGAATTTTTGATAAAGATAAAAATATTAATTTTAATTACTTTTGATGCTTGATAGAAACCCAAAGATGAATTTTTTTTATGCTGTTTAAAGAGCTTATTGGTCAGGAGGAAATAAAAAAACGATTGGTACAAACGGTGCAGGATAACCGTATCAGTCATGCCCAGCTTTTTTTGGGCGGTGAAGGTTCCGGGAACCTTGCCCTGGCAATTGCCTATGCCCAATATATCAATTGCGAGAATCGCACAGAAGATGATGCCTGCGGAGAATGTCCTTCGTGTAAGAAAATCAGCAAGTTAATCCATCCTGATCTCCATTTTGTTTTCCCGGTTTCTACCACGAAGAAAGTGGAAAAAAACCCAATTAGTGATGACTTTATCAATAGTTGGAGAGAAATAATTCTGGATAACCCCTATTTTAACGAGAACCAGTGGTACGAAAAGATTGGGATGGGGAATAAGCAAGGAATTATATCAAAATCGGAGAGCGAGGAAACTATCAGGAAATTGAACCTGAAGACTTTTGAGGCTGAATATAAGACGATGATCATCTGGCTCCCAGAAAAGATGAATGCAGCATCAGCCAATAAACTGCTTAAGCTTATTGAAGAACCACCTTCAAAAACCCTGTTTTTGTTGGTGTCGAATAATTCAGAGCGGATTATCAATACGATTCTTTCACGCACGCAAATTTTAAAAATATCTCCCATCTCTACAGAAGCTATTCGAAAAGGACTGGAAGCTAAATTGGCAGTTGAACCGGCAAAGGCCCGTGATATTGCACATTTGGCGAGGGGAAATTACAATCAGGCCATTGAGATTGCAAAAACAGGGGATCTGGGTACAGATTATTTCGATGCTTTTGTTGAATTGATGCGCTTGGCTTTTGCCAGAAAAATTGTGGATATTGTGGATATGGTGGAGAAAATTCATGCCTGGGGAAGGGAAAAACAGAAAGATTTTTTGGAATATAGCCTGCGGATGATCAGGGAGAACTACATGACCAATCTAAAACAGGAAGAAATTGTCTACCTCACTTCCCGCGAAAAAGATTTTTCCAGTAAGTTTTCTGTTTATATTCATGATAGAAATGCGAAATACCTGGCTTTTGAGTTCGACCGTGCCATACAGGATATTCAAATGAATGCTTATGGGAAAACAGTATTTTTGGATTTGGCATTAAAAATTGTAAAATTGATTAGAAGTTAATTTTCATTACTTTTGTAGAGAGTAGAGAGGAAAAGTGAAGGTAGAAAGTGGGAAAAACAGGAGAGATTATGTCAACAAATGATATTGATAAAAAACAACATAATACAGCTATAAACAATATTTCAGAATGTGATTTTTGCAAAGCTTCAAGTTGTAGTAAACTGGAAACATTCGATTGGCTGGATGATGTGCCTCAAGCCGAACAACCATTTGATATTGTTGAGGTGAGGTTTAAAAATACCCGAAAAGATTTTTACAGGAACAGCAATGGATTGCGTCTTCGCAAGGGCGATATTGTTGCCGTGGAGGCTTCTCCGGGCCATGATATAGGGATTATTTCGCTAACGGGTGAACTTGTAAGAAGGCAGTTTAAGAAATATGATATCGTTCCCAAAGAGGACGAGGTGAAGAAAATCTACAGGAAAGTCAAGCCTGCAGATATTGAGAAATGGCAGGAAGCCATGTCCATGGAAGAAAGAACCATGCTTAAAGCCAGAGAAATTGCCTCCGATTTGAACCTGGATATGAAAATCGGAGATGTGGAATACCAGGGAGATAAAACCAAGGCAATTTTTTATTACATTGCAGATGAGCGTGTCGATTTCCGCCAGCTCATTAAGGTTTTGGCCGATGAGTTTAAAATACGAATCGAAATGCGCCAAATTGGAGCCAGACAGGAAGCTGGCAGAATTGGCGGGATAGGCTCTTGTGGTAGAGAACTTTGTTGCTCTACCTGGATAACCAATTTTGTTTCGGTGACAACCAATGCTGCACGCTACCAGGAGATATCCTTAAATCCGCAGAAATTGGCCGGACAATGCGGCAAATTAAAGTGCTGCCTAAACTACGAATTGGATTGTTACATGGATGCCCGAAAAGATTTTCCTGATAAAAATATTGTCCTAAAAACAAAACAGGGTGAAGCCTATTATCAGAAAACAGATGTTTATCGGGGAATAATGTGGTATTCTTTCAATGCTGCTGCTGCCGTAAATATTACCCCTGTGCCTGTTGAACGGGTGCACGAAATTATCGAAATTAATAAAAAAGGGAATGAAGTAGATGTGTTGCTGAATATCCAACATATGGAACAAACGACTTCCCTTGATTTTACCAATGTTGTGGGGGAAGATAGCCTTACCCGTTTCGAGGAAAAAAAAGGGAAAAAACGAAAAAAGAAACGTCGTCCAAAGAAAAAACGAGGAGGAAATGCTAAAAAATAAATTTCTTTTATTGGGATGGGTTTTCCTTATCCTTTCGGCCTGTGATTCCGGCAATTTTTATGAAAAATATAATGAAATCCCTGAAATGGAATGGGATATGGATAATCCGGTAGTTTTTTATCCCGAAATTCAGGATACACTTGCAGCCCACAGCCTATACATCGATTTGCGTTTTAGCACCCGCTATAAGATGAGAAATCTATTTCTGTTTATTACAACCACTGCCCCTAGTGGTATATCACGCACTGATACGCTAGAGGTGATACTTGCCGATGAAAGAGGTCGGTGGTATGGAAAGGGCTGGGGAGATATTTATCATCTGGAGGTTCCTTATAAAAAACATATTCGATTCCCGGTTGCCGGTGAATATGAGCTTAGCATAACCCAGGGAATGCGGGAAGAAACCCTTTCATTCATTTCTGATGTTGGCCTGAGAATTGAAAAAGAAGATTTGAATTAAAACTCATGAATAGTGGGGAAGAATAAGCTAGCTCGATTTGCCGATAATGAGCGTTTTGAACATGTAGTTCAGCCCGGTTTTGAGGAAGTTTTTAAAAAAGACTATAGGCTTAAGGGCCGGTGGAATACGGATTTTTTTGAAAATAACCATCCTTTAATTCTTGAGTTGGGTTGCGGAAAGGGAGAATACACCATTGGACTGGCAAGACTATATCAGAACAGTAATTTTTTAGGTATCGATATTAAGGGAGCCAGGATTTGGAGAGGGGCCAAGACAGCCTACGAAGATAACCTTCCGAATGTGGGCTTCCTTCGTACGCGAATTGATTTTGTGAACTCCTTTTTTGATCAGGATGAAGTTGATGAGATTTGGATTACATTTCCGGATCCCCAACCGAAAAAAAGCCTGAAAAGATTAACATCCAGTAAATTTCTGCAATTTTATAAGCATTTTTTGAAACCGGGCGGGTTTGTGCATCTTAAGACAGATAATGATGACCTTTACAAGTATACACAAGAAGTGATTGCTTTGAATCAGTTTCATTTAATCAGCGACATAGAAGATATTTATGAGCTTAATGAGAAGCCTGATATTTTTTCGATTCAAACTTTTTATGAACAAATGTTCCGGGAAAGCAATAAATCTATTCATTACCTGAAGTTTCAGCTGAACAAGGACCTGCCATTTCATGAACCGGAAAAAGAATAATCAATCGGAATATTTTCAAATGGTTTACCGGCTGGTAAGGATGATACCGCCTGGAAGGGTAACCAGCTATGGTGCCATAGCCCGTTTCCTCGGAGATCCCCGTGGAGCCCGTGTGGTCGGATGGGCCATGAATGATGCTCATTATCAATCAGAGTATGTTCCTGCACACAGAGTTGTAAATCGGGTTGGCATGCTTACGGGGAAACATCATTTCGGCAGCAGCGAGGCTATGAAGGAGCTGTTGGAATCGGAAGGAATCTATGTCCTTAATGACTGTATACAAGACTTTAAGAGTCGTTTTTGGGACCCGCTAAAAGAGTTAGATCAGGATGCTTTCTTTTAGATCAAAAATAATATCTTTGCAGTAATTTAAATTAAATATAAATAAGTTATGTCATTATCAAATAAAGATATTATAAACGTACTGGAGCAGGTGAAACACCCCGACTCAGGAGAAAACATTATAAGAATGGGAATGGTAGATGATATTAAAATAGAAGGTAAAAAAGTGTCTTTTACACTGGCCTTCAAAAAGTCTACCGATCCGTTTATAGAGTCTATTAGAAAAGCCTGTGTGCAGGCTATTGAGAAGAACCTGGAAGATGATGTTCAAATTCGTGGGAATATATCTGTACGGGTTCCTGAAGCTAAAAA
>CAYVSF010000102.1:0-8388 GCA_964453775.1 uncultured Bacteroidales bacterium | reverse complement strand
AAATAGTTGTTTGTAAAACCATAACCATGATAAAGCCATTTAAGAATAAGTTTATTTTACTTCTGCTGATTATGATTGCAGCAGTTTCCTGTATGCAGGAGGAGTATGAATTTGATAAATTATCTGATGAGGCAGAGCTGGAGTTAGGACTATTAGGCCCCATGGCTTATGGTTCCCTTGGGTTTGATGATTTAATGTCGAGCTTTGATACGCTTGCCAATATTGACACGGATGAGGAGGGACTCTATTATTTTGCCTATGAAGATACTTTAACCTCCCTTGCTGCCAATGATATTGTTGATATTCCGGCACAAGATTTTTTCGAATATTTTTACGAATCGGATGAAGATGTTCCTGATTATGTTGATTGGGGGGACAGCATCGTTGTAAACCGGACAGAACGATTCCCCTTTGTTTTTAATCATAGCGAGAGTTTAGACAGTGTTGTTTTGGAGGCTGCCAACTTAAACATTGATGTGAGCAGTTCATTTCAGCATGAGGGAAGAGTAGATATTGTCTGTGCTACCATTTCAAGAGGAGGAGATCATTTTGAAACTTCTTTTGAAATTAGCGATCCCTCCGGTACCTATGCAGAGAATGAAGTTTTTCCTTTGGATGGCTACACCATTGAACTGACTGACAGTACTGGAACCGATACCACTTATTTGGATGTTAATTTCCGCCTGGTTTTATATAATTCCGGAAACGGGATTAATGCAGATGATGAGGTAGCTATTATTTCTAACCTTACTGATATCGATTTTGAAGCTATTTATGGTTATGTAGGAAATTATGAATTGCTTGGTTTTCAGGGAGATCTGGATTTGGGGTTTTTTTCCAATACCCTGGATGGCGCCATTCAGTTTGCAGATCCCCAGATTACTTTCAATATTCAAAATTCATTTGGATTGCCTGCAGAGATGGATGTTTCCTATTTTAAGGGCTATTCATCAAGTTCTGCTGATTCTGTAGGGTTAAATCTTGATGAAGCTGTGAATCCATTTATAATTGATTATCCGGAAATTGACCAGGTGGGCGAGCGTATAGAAACATCTGTTGATATTGATAAATCAAATTCTACGGTGGATGATTTTATCTCTTCTTTTCCGGAGCGTATTGTCTATAATGTAAAAGCAAACAGTAATCCTGATGGTCCGGATGGAGTATATAATTTTGTTTTGGATACCAGTGAAATCTCCTTTGGGTTTGAACTTCTGCTTCCACTGTGGTTGAGCGCTTCAAATTTCGCCATGGAAGATACCATTGAATTCGATTTTAGCAGTTTGAGTGAACAGGCGGAAATGATTGAGCAAATGACCCTTTACCTGGAAGTATTAAATGGCCTGCCTGTTGAAATCGATTTCCAGGTGTTCTTTTTGGATGAATCATACAATGTGGTTGATCAATTGTTTGCCGAAGAAGATCGTCCCGTTGTGCAAGGCGGTGATGTAAATAGCGAGTTTTACGTAGAAACCCCTGGCGAATCAAATTCAGAGATTGTTTTTACCAATGCACAAATAAAAGATTTGGGAAGTGTTCGCTATGCTTCCATATATGCAGGACTAAATACCGTTGATTATGAATCGGGGTTGATGGTGAAGTTTTACGATTATTATAAAATAAAATTTTCAATGAGTGTGGATGTGGATGCGAAGGTGAATACCAATAAACTTTAAAATCATGCGAAGAATTAAAATCTCTCTACTCTTTCTTGTCCTGTTTATAGGTCTGTTTTATTCTACTTCGGCACAATACAGTCAAACACTCTATAATATGACCCGGATTCCCCAGTCATCACTCATGAACCCGGCCATGCAACCCGATTGTAATTTTTTTATTGGTCTGCCGGTTATCTCTTCTACACATCTTGGTGTGGGAAACAACAGGCTAACACTAAGTGATGTTATCAAGCCTCACCCTACAGAAGATTCCTTAATTACTTTTTTGCATCCCTTGTCGGATGATAAGAATATTCTTGATAAAATTAAAAAGAGTAACTACTTCTACAACGATTTTCAGACCACCCTCTTCACTTTTGGATTTAGGGCAGACACCTGGTACTTTAGTCTGCATGCAGGCGATCGACAGCAGTTGCGTGTGTCTTATCCAAAAGATTTGATGCAGTTTGTCCTTGAAGGAAATGATGGTTTTGAAAATACGACAATGGATTTCAATAATTTGGGGGTTAATATGAGCTACTTTCGCGAATATAGTCTTGCTGCATCTAAAGCGTTTAGCGATCAGCTAAGCCTTGGGATAAGAGGAAAGGTGCTTTATGGGTATGGTAATGTACAAACAGTTGGCAGCGATTTAAGCCTTTATTCAAGCATTGATGAGATCAATATGGCCGCGGACATGCAGGTCAATGTATCCGGTCCAATACAGGCCACTACAAATGCAGATGGTAATTTTGATGGCTTTGAAGAAATTCCTGATATCGACTGGGTGGATTACGCCCTTGATCATCAGAATATGGGGATGGGAGTGGATCTAGGCGTGTTTTACCAACCGTTTACCGATCTTAAAGTTTCGGCAAGTCTAGTAGACCTGGGCTATATTAAGTGGGATAATAACGTTACGAACCTGAGTCTTCTTGGAGAATACACCTTTACGGGAATTGACCTCACTTCTGAGTTTGACGATGATGTAAGTGGTGATCCCATGGAAATCCTTTTGGATAGCCTGGAGAATAGTTTTGAACTGAACAATACAGCAGAAAGTTATACCACAGGGTTGGGGACGAAAGTCTATATTGGAGCAAATTATTACCTAAGCCCTAAGGTTGATGTGGCTTTTCTTTCCCGAACCGTTTTTTATGGAAGCGAAATGAACCAGGCCTTTACACTTTCGGCCAATACACGTCCGGCAACAGGACTTACTGCCAGTTTTTCTTATTCGGTATTAAACGGAACTTACAATAATATTGGCTTTGGTTTAATTCTTGGCGGTGCGCCCTTTCAGCTCTATTTTATGTCGGATAATTTCTCTGCCGGACTTTGGGGGCATAAAACCAGTTCCTTTAATTTCCGGTTTGGTTTGAATTTTACCTTCGGTTGCAGGAAAAAGATAAAAGACTTCCCGTTACTTAAGTCAAGATTATAAAAGAATTCCTTCATCCTTTTTTTATGAAAGCAATTTGCTGAGCTTTCCTGATTCTTTATTAGCCAGATTATAACCTTTCGTATCAATTCGAAAAAGAATACGTCTTAAAGCGCTGTCTGATGACGGCTTGGAGTACATGCATAAAATAAGTCGAAAAAATTGTTTATATTGGTCGATGAATTTTGTTAGCTCTTGATCTTAAATACTGTTCTTATGAACATTTTAACTGCAGAAGTGAACAGGAGTACTTATATTGAAAACAACAGTTTTCATTTTTTTCTGAAGGTAAAAACCAATGTTACCCTAATATATATCAGAAAAAACCAATTTTTAACTAAACTTTAATCGAATGAAACGAATTGTAATCTTATTTGTTATCCTATTTTCTCTGCCTTACATGGCAGAAGCTGGTGGTATTGTTACCAATGCCAATCAAAGTGCTTCCTATGTAAGAATGTATGCTCGAGATGCCTCACTGGGAATTGATGCTGTGTATTACAATCCGGCAGGCCTTACCCAACTGAGTGATGGTTTCTATTTCTCGTTAAACAATCAAACCATTTTTCAGAACAAAACCATAACAAGTAACTATCCTTTTTTAAATAGTGATGAATTTAAAGGAGATGTTACTGCACCTATATTTCCAGGTGTTTATGCAGTTTATAAAAAGAATAAACTGGCCGTTTCTTTTGGCTTTAATCCCGTAGGTGGAGGTGGTGGTGCTAAGTATGACACTGGATTGCCATCCTTTATTGTTCCTATTTCGAACTTGGTTCCTATGTTACAAAGCAGCCTGACACCAATTGATGAAGGAATTGAATCAGCTACTGGATCTGATCCTGGTTTTAGTAATGTTTCAGGCTACGTAGTGGATGCATTTTTTGAAGGCACATCAGTATACTTTGGTTATCAGTTGAATGCTTCCTATGAATTGTTTGAAGGCTTTTCAATGGCCTTGGGTGCAAGATACGTTGCTGCAAAGAATACCTATAACGGACATTTGAAAGATGTTGAGATCATTGCTCCGGCTGCATACGGTGGAGCTCAACCTGCAGGAGATTATTTAAGGCTGGTAGCTTCAACTCCAGGGCTGGATGCTACCACCGTTGGAACATTGCAAGGGACAGCTGCTGCCTTAGATATGCAAACAGCAGATCTGGAAGTTGATGTTATTCAAAAGGCATCTAATTTCACACCAATTATTGGCTTCAATTATTCATCCGGAGAAAAATTTAATGTCGCCCTTAAATATGAATTTAAGACCGCACTTGAATTTGAAAATGAGACCAGCTCTGGTGAAGCCTTGTATCCTGACGGGGATAAATTCAGTTATGATATTCCTGCTGTTCTGGCCGGAGGTATTGGCTACAAAGCCCTTGACAACTTGAAGTTTTCAACCGGTTTCCATTATTACTTCGATAAAAATGCAGACTGGGAAGGTCTGGAAGATGAAGTGGATAACAACTACTGGGAGTGGGCTCTTGGTATGGAATATGACCTAAGCGACAAGGTGCTCATCAGTGCAGGCTACCTGCGTGCCCAAACCGGTGTAGGCCAGGGATACCAAACTGACCTAAGTTACAGCCTGAGTTCAAACACCGTTGGTTTTGGAGGTAAACTGGCTGTTAGCCCAACCATCGATATGAACCTGGGAGTTTCTTATACCATGTATGAAGATGGTGATAAAACACTTACTGATCCCAGTACGGGTATAGACTATAAGGAGTTATATGATAAAGATGCCCTTATTTTTGCTATAGGATTTGATCTTAGACTGGGTGGTGCAGAATAAAATGCCAAAACAAATTAGCAAATATCCTGCCGCGGCAGGATATTTGTTTTTTTACTAAAAAACGAACCATGATAAATAAGACAACAGCTCTTCTTCTTTTTTTGATATTTTTGGTAGAGGTAGCCCGCACGCAGGAGTACATTCATCCAGTGGCTATCGAAAAATCACATGCAGAGTTACGAATTGAACGATTTGAGCGTAATTCTGATTATACCCGGGTGGTACTTTCTATTGTAAACAAGCGAAACAGTGGTGGTTGGTTTTGTGCTTCGGAAGATATTCGTATGGAACTGGAAGAATCCGGAAAAGTATTGCAACTTATGCGTGCCGAAAATATACCCATTTGCCCCGATAAGCATAGCTTTAAACAGTATGGAGAAAAACTGGTTTTTGAGCTTTATTTTCCTCCTGTTCCAAAGGATGTGATGGTGGTGAATATCGATGAGCATTGCAGCCAGGCCTGTTTTTATTTGCATGAAGTGGTGTTGAGCAATGACTATTCAATGCAGGTGCAAAATTTCGAACAGGCTATTCAGTTGCTTTCGGAAGAAGCATATGAAGAGGCCATTGCTTTGTTTAAGCAGACAGCTACCTCAAAGATGGTATATCCTTCTTCCCTTTACGCGTTGTCCTATTATTACCTGGTTCTTGCCAATGAAGAGATGGGAAATCAGGAAATGGCAAAATCCTGGGTTGAAAAATTAAAAGTTTCAGATGTTTTCGAAAAAACGGCCATACTTAAAAAATTAAAGGAAATGGAATATTAACCCGGGGATAACCTGTACGATAGCTTCACTAAAAAAACATTCTCAGGATAAGTGTCGAATAGTGTATGCATGTCCTGGCTATTTAAGATTCCCTGGGAGTAACTATCTGTCCTGCCTTGCGACCAAACTAAATACAAAATGGAACCTGGTTTAAATTCCCAACGTCCCACCAGGTTAGAGCGAAACTGCAAAAAATTATAATCTGGGTTTTCAATGCTGTAATCTATTGTTCCATCGGCATTCTCATCGATGGAATAGATATCAGAGTTTTCGTCATAACTCATTTCATTTTCTGAGAATTTAGTAAATCTGTCCTGTAAATTGCCTGCCATAGGATTTGTAACTCTTTGAATGGATTTATATTTTCCTGCAGAAATGAAAGGCATTCCATAATACTGGATGGTTAACTCGGGGGTAATGCTATAGTTGACCCGTATTTCCATGCTTAACGTCCGCTGATCAATCGTCCCCAACAGATAGCGATCTTCGTCATCAAAATTTTTTGTTGTAATATACTGGTATGGACTGTTTCGAATATTGTAACTGGGGGAGAGTGATAACTGGATGGCATTACTAGGCCGGTAGTGTATTCTTAACCAAAAGTTTTGGATTTCGTAAGAGTTGTTATTTCCCCACTGGCTAAAGGAACCTGCAAAAAACTGCACATCTTTACGGTGATCGGTATGCATATTTGTCCACATGCCAAAATTGCCGGGGACATAGATGGCAGGACCACCCCGAAGTACCGACTGGTTGTAAATTTGTGTGTGTGGGTTAAATCCCATGCTGAAGCCCCAGTAATTTTTGAATTGAAGATGAAAATTGGTGCTGATGCCTGAATACAGTCTTTTCCCGCCAAAGTTCCAGGAGTTGAATAGAGCAAAATTATAGCGCATACTCCTGAATATCCCCATGGGTTCCCAAATTCGATATTGCACCCATAAAATATTCTCGATCTTATCCGAGTTTCGCAAATACCCCATGTCATTTAGTTCCAGTCCGGGTGATTTCCAGGTAACCCAACCGGCATAGCGAAAATGCCCGTTTCCGGCTTTCCCGATACGTAAATTTCCTCCCATACCACTCAAACTGTTAAGCGTGCTGTCCACAGAAAGATAATTGGCATCAGGACGTTGGAAATATCTTGCAGAGGAAGTTTGTGTCCTTAAAATGGATTCTTGGGTTCCTGCAACACGACTGAAATAAGATTTAAAATCTAAGTAGTACGTTCTGTCTTTCCAGGTATGTCTAAAATCAATACCTCCGCTATAGGCTTCCCGGTGCAGGAATTCGAGTTGTTTCGTATTAATATTTCTGTTTGTGGCTGTAAAGATAGCTCCAAGACTGGTATTGCCTTCATCAAAATCTTTTTTTATTCTTCCCAGAAAGTAATTTGTAAAAGGTTCTACGAGTTCTTTTCGTTCGTCTCCTTCGTAGTTGATAAGCGCATTCTCGGCCGAGGTCATGGTTTCCAAAATACCAACGGACCAACCTTGCTTTGTCTTTCCTGTTAGCTTCATGGCACTTATGATAGAGGTGTTTTGGGGTTGGTCCATGTAAGCACCATCTTTTATATCCGGTGAATGCTGTGGCGTTCTGCCAATCCTGCGTGAATAAAAGAGGTTCTCATTTCCACCACCATCGCCGTAGTTCAGCTCATAACTCATAATATTTCGTCCTTCAATAAAAAAGGGTCGCTTTTCCTGGAAGTAACTTTCAAAAGCGGTTAAATTTACTTCTGATGGGTCAGCTTCCACCTGGCCAAAATCTGGATTGATGGTTAAATCAAGGGTTAAATTGTTGGTAATCCCAATTTTCCCATCCAAACCCGCTACGAAATTATAATCTGTACCGGAGGCATATGGGTTGCTTTTTTGAGCTTGATATCTCTTTGTTTGTGCAAGCGTATAAGGTACCAGTGCCAGTTCTTTTTTCGGTTCAATGTTGTTTAATCCACTGAGTTTACCAAATTCACTTACCCATCCTCCGGCATCCTGAGGGACGGCTTGCCAGTAGGAGAGTTCTCCATAGCGATGAATGTATCGCCCCAGTTGTATTCCCCATTCCTGACTGTTATCGCTAAATCTTAGTTGAGAAAGGGGGATCCGCATTTCTGCATTCCAGCCCTCTTCCGTGATTTTGGTTTTGACTTCCCAAACCGGGTTCCAGTCGTAGTTTTCCACCTCTCCATTATTGTTGATAATCCAGTCGGTCTTAACCCCTGCTGCATTGCACATAAATGAGAAGGCCGTTAAATGATCGGCATAGCTATCAAATTGAATTAGAACCCTGTCACCATCAATATTGTCCCTCCGCGCAATTCTTCTGACAATTTTACCCGGTTTTGAATCAAGTGCCTTGATGGCCACATAGATATTTTCATTGTCATAAAGGAGTTTGAATGCAGTTTTCTCACTCGGTGAAGCCCCTTCGTAAGGGTCTCGTTGAATAAACCCTGTTTCCCAATCTATATTTTCCCAGGCCTGATCGTCGAAATGACCATCAACATGAATAAAATTTGCATTGGTCGTGTTTATCTGGTATTCCTTCTTATCTCCCTTTGCACTGGTTATATTGATGAAAAGAAGTAACAGGATTAAGGTACTATAAATTCTCATCTGTCGTTTTTTTGCAGTTATTTCATAGTAGAATTTAATCTGTTTACTACATAGCAATACATGTGCCCTTTTTCTCAAGAGTCAGTAAATCATATTTTTATGCAGGCGG
>CAYVSF010000101.1:0-8421 GCA_964453775.1 uncultured Bacteroidales bacterium | reverse complement strand
TGCATCCTTTTCAACAATTTTGCAAATTTACCGTAAAATGTATGGATCTATTAAATTCTTATGGCTTTGGACATTGTACTCATCGAAAAAGAACCTCAAGTAGCTTCCGGAATTGCCGGCATGCTTAAAAGCCTAAATCACAACATTTTAGCCAGGTTTTATAATATAGACTCCTTCTTCGGGGAGGCTGCTTCTTTGAAAATTGATATCCTTATAATAGCCCTTGATAAAGAAAACAAAAAGGAAAGAAACACCCTCAAAAAACGAATATCTTCTAAAATATCTATACCCGTCTTGTTTTATTCCAGCCAGGAGGCAAAACAAAAAGATCTGAAAAACAGGAACTTTTACTATGAGGATATGCTATGCCCTCCTCTTTCAAAAGGAGAGCTGGATAACTATCTTCATTTGTCCAGGCTAATCTACCATGATATAAAGGAAAAACAAGAAGAAAAAAAATATGAAAAGGCATTCCATACGAACACTTCCTTAATGCTCATTAGTCGCTTGGAGGATGGAACTATTATTGATGCGAATCAGCGTTTTTTAGACACATTTGGATATCTTAAAGTCGACATTTTGGGAAAATCCTCAGATGATTTACAAATCTTACCTTCCGGTCTCAATAAAAAAGAGCTAATTGAAAAAATCCGCAAAACAAAAACATTCCGAAAAAAAGAATTTACCATTATAGATATTGAAGGTAAAATCCATCATTTAGAAGGGATTTTTGATATCATAAAGATGAATAAGGGTGAGTATATTCTTTCCATATTTGATGATGTTACAGAAAAAAAGAAAGCAAAGGAAGATTTACAGCATTTCAGAAAAGCCATCAATCAAAGTTCAAACATGGTGGTAATAACAGATATAGAAGGAACCATAGAATATGTAAATCATCAATTTATCAAAACAACCGGCTACGAAGAAAACGAAGTTCTTGGAAAAAACATAAGTCTATTACGGTCTGGTTATCATTCGAGCGAATTCTATGATCATATGTGGAATCGATTGCTATCTGGTGAGGATTGGACGGGAGAATTTCTCAATAAAAAGAAGGATGGTTCCACTTACTGGGAAAAGTCAACGATTACGCCTGTAAAAGGTCTGGATGGTGAAATTAAAAATTTTATTGCCATCAAAGAAGACGTCAGCGAGCAAAAAAACATCGATTCCAAAATAAGAGAGAGCCAAAAGCGCTATCAGTCCATGTTTGAGGAAAGTCATGCCATTCAGCTTATCATCAACCCTATCAGCAAAAGGATAGTAGATGCAAATCAAGCAGCAGCGGCTTATTTCAATCTTTCGGCAACCAAACTAAAGAGCTTAAATCTGCAAGAGCTTTTTTTAATTGATAAAAATTCCATCAAGCAACTTTTCAAAAGTATTCGTCAGGATGAAACAGATTATTATACACTACAATCAAAAGATTATAAAACAGATCAGATTAAGTACGTAGAAGGATATTTTACGAATCTTAATCTCGGTAATAAAACATTGACATATGCTATTCTGATAGATATCACGTCGCGAAAAGAGGCGGAGGCTCTTGTTCAAAAACAAATCAGGTTTAATGAACTAAGAGCCAAAATTTGGCAAAAGGCATTTATTAGCGAAGATATCGCATCTCCTATTCAGGTAATCCTGGAAAACATTTCAACGATCTATTCCTTACACAGGGCAGCTTTTCTTCAAGTTGGTAATCATCAGGAGAGTATTATTCGTTATGAATACAAACAAGCAAAAGTACCATCCCAACTGGGAATGAAAATAGCATTTAAAACTGTTCAACAAATTTTTGGTAATGAATATAACATCCTAACTGACAAGACGAAGACAGATTTTGCTAAAAGGTATTTCTCATCAGCAAAAAATGAAACAAAAGCATTTATTTCATTGGTGATACCTGTGGGAGATGTCAACAATCCCCTGGGATATTTCTTTTTTGATGACTATTCAAAAGACAGAATGTGGAACGAAGAAGATATTTATACCATCCAGGAGTTAACCAATATTATTGTAATTAAAAAAGAGGTACAGGATTCGTTGCTAAAGCTAAAAAAGAGTGAAGAAAAATTCCGTTTAATTTCTGAAACTTCAAGAGATTTAATATGCACACATAATATTGATGGTACCTATACCTATGTTTCGCCTTCATCTGAAGAAGTATTGGGATATAAACCGGAAGAACTACTTGGAACATCGCCCTATTCCTTATTCCATCCTGCAGACAAAAAAAGAATAACTGAACAATCCCACAAAGAAGCTCTCAAAGGCTCAATGGATAATAAAGCAATTTACCGAATCAAAAGAAAAGACAACAGGTACATTTGGTTTGAAACCATTACCCAGTCAATTAGAGGCAAAGGTGGAAAAATAACGGGTCTACAAACTTCTTCGAGGGACATAACAGAGCGAAAGGAAGCAGAAGAAAAAATTCGCATTAGCGAGGCCAAATATCGTTCTATTTTCCAAAGTATCTATGATGTATATATCGAAGCATCATTGAACGATGCAGTTATTAAAGAAGTTAGTCCTTCCATTGAAAAAATGCTGGGTTATAAAAGAGAAAGCCTATTGGGAAATTCAATGGTTCCTTTATATGATTATGAAGATCAAAGAGAACGCTTATTGGCCGAATTGATTAAAAAGAAAAATATTACTGATTTCGAAGTAAGTCTTTTGCATAAGAATGGCAATAAAGTCTACACATCTTTTTCACTCATGCTGGATAACAAGGACCCTAAGGAACCTATTATTGTTGGTACAATGAGAGATATCACCCAGCGAAAACACAGCGAGGTAGAGCTTAAAGAGAAACAAAACAAAATAGAATATGCCCTTCAACAACAAGAACTTCTTTCTGAAATATCAATGACCTTCAATAGCGTTGAGAATTTTGAAAAGCAAATATCCACCGCATTGAAACTTATCGGCGAACACATGTCGGTAAGCAGAGTTTATATCTTTGAGAATGCAAAAGACAGTCAACAAACAGAAAAAAAACATTACTGGTTTGATAAAAAATTAAAACAGAATGGTCCCGGCCTAATGCAATTCAACTACGAGGAGGTGCCGGGCTTTGTTGATATATTGAAAGAGAAGGGATACCTGTTTTCCGATGACATCAAGGAACTCCCCGATGAACTTCAAAAGTTACTAAACAGCGCTCAAATTAAATCGATCGTTGCTTTTCCTCTACTTGCAGGAAGAGAAGAAAGAGGCTTTATAGGCTTCGACGAATGTGTTAAATATCGCACCTGGACACGTTCAGATATTGAATTGGTTAGGACTGTAGCGAGTATTATTTCCAATGCCTATGAAAGAAAAGTTATAGAAAACAATCTTACCTTAAGTCTTGAGACCAATAAAGCAATACTGGAAGCCATACCCGATATGATTTTCCAATTTGATAATCACGGAACCTTTATCCACTTCAAAGCTAGTGCTCATGATGACCTGGCATTTGATCCGGCGCACTTTATGCATAAGAATGTAAATGAAATTTTTCCTGAAGAACTGGCTCGTAAGATTAAAACAACCATTAAAACCTGTCTGGAGAAAAATTACGCAATTCTTGAATATCAAATAAAAACAGAAAACGAAGTACGAGATTTTGAAGCAAGAATGGTTCGATTAAGTAATAGAGAAGTTCTTGCTGTTGTAAGAAATGTTTCGGAAACAAAAGCATATGAAACCAGGTTGCGCCAGGAAAAGCAAAAAGCAGAACAGGCATCCAGAGCAAAAAGCGAATTCCTGGCCAATATGTCGCATGAAATTCGAACCCCGATGAATGCCATACTGGGATTCAGCGAAGTTTTACTGTCACAATCTACATCTTCTTCCGAAAAGGATAAGTTACAAACCATATTATCGAGTGGACAAACATTGCTGGCACTAATAAACGACATTCTTGATTTATCGAAAATTGAAGCAGGTAAACTTGATCTTGATTTGCAGGCTGCATCGCCTCAAAAGGTATTGTTTGAAATTCAAAAGATTTTTTCCAATAAAATATCAGAAAAATCGCTGGATTTCATTGTAGATATAGATGAAAATATTCCCAGAACTGTAATAATTGATGAAATCAGATTTCGTCAAATACTTTTTAACCTGGTGGGAAATGCCATAAAATTCACAGAAAAAGGCTATATAAAAATCAGTTGTAGGCCCATAAAGCATCTTAAAAACAAAGTCGATCTTTATTTAGCGGTTGAAGATACAGGTGAAGGAATACCTGAAGAACAACAACATCTTATTTTTGAGGCATTTCACCAGCATCAGGATATTCATACCAAGAAGCATGAAGGAACCGGGCTTGGCTTATCGATTACCAGAAACCTTATTCATAAAATGGGAGGCTCCATTGAGTTGGAAAGTGAACCCGGGAAAGGCAGTATCTTTTCGTTTGTACTTCCAAAACTTAAGGTAATTGATTTTAAGGAAGCTGAAAGCACTCAAACAAAAGCTATAGGAAAGAAAATTACCTTTCAACCAGCTAAAGTTTTAATCGTTGACGATATTGATTTCAACATTAATTTATTGATCGACTTTATCCAGCAGTCAAAATTCGACTACTATAAAGCACACAACGTAAAAGAGGCACACGCTATTCTTGCCAATGTAAAACCGGATATAATATTTATGGATATTCGAATGCCTGGTGGTTCGGGGCTTGATTTAACCAGGGAACTAAAAGCCAATCCAAACTATAAAAGCATTCCGGTTATTGCATTTACGGCCTCTGCTATGATTCAGGAAATTGAATCGATGGAAAATCTTTTTGACGATTATTTACAAAAGCCTGTAAAGAAAAATCACCTGATAGAAATTCTCAAAAAATTTCTTCCATATAAGCAGCCAAAAAAGAAAACAAAGGAGAGCGCATCAACATCTTACCCGGAAATGAAAGAAAACCCGGGTAAAGAGCGGGAATTCTATGTTGAATATCAAAAAAAGCTGGGCGAAATGTGGAAAAAAGTACAAAAAAACAGGGTTATTGATGAATTGGATGAATTTGCCAACCAGCTTTCCGGCTTAAGCAAACAGCATTCCATGTCTACTTTTTTGAAATTTTCAGAAGAACTAAAAGCCTCTATTGCAAATTTTGATATAGATGCCATTGAGAAAGCTTATACAAACTTTGATGAGATGATAAATGAACTTTCCAAAAACCTGAAATAATATGAATGAAGAGGACATCACGCTTCTATTGGTTGATGATAACAGCAACAACTTAAAACTATTGGCCAGTGTGCTCCATCCTGAAGGTTACCGCCTATCTTTAGCCAAAAATGGCGTAAATGCGCTAAAAATTGCAAAAAACACCCTTCCCGACCTCATTTTACTTGATATTATGATGCCTGAAATGGATGGCTTCGACGTTTGCAAAAAACTAAAGGCTGATTCATCAACCAGGGATATACCTGTTATTTTTCTTACGGCGAAATCGGATACAGAAGATATTATTAAGGGTTTTCAAATTGGAGGTGTCGATTATATCACGAAGCCCTTTCGTAAAGAAGAATTAGTAATACGGGTTAGAACACATATAGATTTACAAAGTAAAAAAGTAGAACTTGAAGAACAAGCAGTAGAACTAAAACGATCCAATCAGATTAAAGACCTGATGTTCTCTATTATTTCCCATGATCTAAGAGGTCCGATTGGAAGCATGAAAACCATGCTGGATATTTTAATGCAAAGAGGCAATACAGCGGATAAATTTATTTCTAATGCTATTAAAAACCTGAATAAAACAGCCGACAATACCCTAATATTGCTGGAAAATCTCCTAATGTGGGCCAAGAGTCAAAAGCAAGATTTAGAAATTAAAGAGGAGAGCATATCTGCGCATTCTCAAATTGAAGATATTGTGACACTTTTTCATCATTTTATCTCTGAAAAAGCAATAAAGCTTGAGCTTGATTTATCAAAAAAATATGATGTGAAAGTCGATAAAAATATATTCAATACAATTCTAAGAAATTTGGTGAGCAATGCTATAAAATTCACCCCGAAAGATGGAGAAATAAAGATACACTCCTGGAAAAATGAGGATCGCCTGTTTATAAGTATTAAAGATTCGGGAAAGGGAATAAGTAAGGAGGTGCAATACAATATTCTTAAAGAGGGGCAAATGATTAGTACGGCCGGAACAAATAAAGAAAAAGGGAGTGGATTGGGTCTAATCCTTTGCAACAATCTCATAAAACGATCAAAGGGAGAGCTAATGATTAATAGTAAAGAAGGTAGTGGAACAGAAATTATTATTCAACTCCCAGTTGCCTAACTAAGAAGTCTTTTAATCTTATCTTTTAAAACCCTGGGTTGTATTGGTTTTGGCAGATAGTAAATATTATCCAAATCGTCAAGTCCTGCCTCTTTTTCAGGAGAATCTGCTGCAGACATAATAATTACAGGAACCTTTTCATAGTTTGGTCCCTTTCGAATTTTTCTGGCCAATTCCCGACCATCCAAATGTGGCATTCCCAAATCAATAATAAACAAATCAACATCAGCACCAATCGACATCCATTTTACGACATCTAAACCATCCTCAAAAAGTTCTAAATGATACAAACCGGACAAAAAATTCTCTATAATAGCCCTAATTAAAATATCATCATCTGCAACAATGATTTTTTTCATAAAATAGTTTCGTTTGGGTTCTTAGTTTTGAAATATTTATAGTTTTTAATACAAATATAAAAGAACAGTAATAAATTCATCCCATGTTTAAAAGAGGAATTATATATTTGCAAAATTATATTTAAACGAAAATAAATAAAAGCATTAAAAGAAAAGAAATTCTAAATTATTTCTTTTCAATAAAAACGAATCACTAAAGTTTATAATTATGAAAATATCAATGGTTGGTACCGGTTACGTAGGTTTAGTTTCCGGAACCTGTTTTGCAGAAACGGGAATTACAGTAACATGTGTAGACGTTGACAAGGATAAAATTAACAAGCTTAACAGTGGCATTGTTCCGATTTACGAACCGGGGCTTGAACCCATGATTAAAAGGAATACAGAAAAAGAGCGCCTGTTCTTCTCTACCAGTTTAGAAGAGAGTCTGAAAGGTGCAGAAGCTGTATTCATTGCAGTTGGAACACCCCCTGATGAAGATGGATCTGCAGATCTTCAATATGTTATTTCTGTAGCACGGGAAGTGGGTAAACATATGGAAGATTATATGGTGGTAATTACTAAAAGTACAGTTCCTATTGGAACAGCCAGGAAAGTAAAGGCAGCTGTACAGGAAGAATTGGATAAAAGAGGTGTTGACATACCATTTGATGTAGCTTCTAATCCTGAATTCCTGAAAGAAGGCGCAGCTATTGATGACTTCCTAAAGCCCGACAGAATTGTTATTGGAATTGAATCGGAAAGAGCGGAAGAAGCTTTACGTAGGCTATACAAACCCTTCCTTTTAAATAATCATCCCATCCTTTTCATGGACATCCCTTCAGCAGAGATGACCAAATATGCAGCAAATGCAATGTTGGCAACAAAAATCAGCTTTATGAATGATCTTGCCAACCTTTGTGATATTGTTGGAGCTGACATTACTTCTGTAAGAAACGGAATTGGAAGTGATTCAAGGATTGGATATCATTTTATATATGCCGGTGCCGGTTATGGTGGGTCTTGTTTTCCAAAAGATGTTAAGGCACTAATCAGAACCTCAAATGAATACAATCATCCGCTTCAAATTCTTCAGGCAGTGGAAGATGTAAATGACAGGCAAAAAGAAGTTATGTTCAACAAATTGAACAAGCATTTCAATGGCAATCTTAAAGGCAAAAGAATTGCTTTGTGGGGATTATCCTTCAAACCTAATACGGATGACATGAGGGAAGCACCAGCCATTACCATTATAGAAAAGCTGCGCGAAGCCGGTGCAAATGTTATTGGTTATGACCCTGTTGCCATGGATGAGGCCAAACGTCGTCTTGGAGATAAAATTGAATATGCAGAAGATCAATATGCCGCACTTAAAGGTGCTGATGCACTGATGATGGTTACAGAATGGAATGAATTCCGTGTTCCAAAATGGAGCGAAATGGAAAAATTGATGAAAGAGAAATTAATCATTGACGGTCGTAATATCTACGAGCCCACGGATATGAAAAAGTGGGGATGGACCTATTATGGCATAGGCCGGCCAGAAGAGAACTAATCATTTTTAACAAGGAGCTGATGTGCATGCATATCAGCTCTTTTTTTGTATCTTTAAATCCATGAAACATCCATGCACTAACGCTCACAAAAATGGAATGAATATTACATGAATGTTCCACGAGACCAGGCAATTAACTAAAATATATTCTCATGAAACCCTCATAAGCAAAAGCTCACAAAAGGATATGAACTTAGCGATAGCGATTTCACGACCAAAGGGAGTAATAAATTTTG
>CAYVSF010000100.1:0-8504 GCA_964453775.1 uncultured Bacteroidales bacterium | reverse complement strand
AAAGGGTTCAAAAAAGAAGAGAAAAAGGAAAACAGCCGCTACGATGAGCAGTGTTACGAAATGTAGTGTCGCTTTTTTGTAGTAGAATGGATAAGCGCTATGTACGAATTGTTTCAGACCCATGTTGCCTTTTATCCTTTTTGCCAAAAGTACAAAGTATAAATGAAATTTTTAATCCCTGTTTAGGCTTCTTTCATCCACTCGAAGGCATCTTCAATTTTTTCAAATATTTTCACCCTCAGGCCACGGTTTACGATGGTATCTTCATAGAATTTGGCATCTGCCATAAATTGGGGGTCGGGAACGATGGCCACCCGGGCAATAAAAGGGACATTTTGCGACACAAATTCGGCCAGTTCATGTGTGTCTATCGTGCTAATGCGATATTCCAGCTGTCGTTCATCGCTGATTACCTTACTACACCCGGATGTCATTGCTTTTTCAAGCAGTTTCATGTTGAACTGCTTCACTTCCTCCAGATTTTCATCAAAGCCTTTACTTGTTACCACCAGGACATCATCCTGAATTTTTGTGGAATATTTAATTGCCATGGTAAAGCATTTTTTATGGTTTAATAAATTTTTGAATGTTCGACTAAAACAAAATATGTTCTAAAATCAGAAATAATAGAAAAAGAATCTTCCGCGAAATTTTGCAGATACTTTGTCTTCTTCTAGGTGGATATTTTTAGCACATAAATGCTCAATGCAATGCTGATAATCATGGTTGTCGTACTTATCCGGTGTGCCAGTTGCAGCATTTTATCCAGGGGTTTTTCGCCACTCATGAGGGCCCCGGAGACAAATAAAGCCACAATGGAAAGCCCCAGTATAACCAGCAATACAATGGCAATGGAAGAGGCTTCTCCCTGCTTTAGTAAATCTCTGAAAATAAAAAAGAGAAACACGACCACGGCCAGGGCCACCAATTTATGCACATTAAAAATAATGGCATTGTAGGGTTTACCCTGCCTGCTCATCCAAAAGCCTGCAATGAGCATAATTATGAATAAAATGATACTAAAAATACCTTTCGTTGTTAAATGCATAGTTTAAGTTTTATTATATACTTAACTTTTCTTTAATCCATCGGCCGGAGAGGAGCCCGGTGAGAACCAGCAACAACCAATTGATGCTGATGACTACCACTTCGTAGCGGTATCCCCTGTGGATTCCATACTTTGAGGCGATATAGATAAAACCGGCCAGGTTAAAAAGGAAACCCAGGAAGAGTATCCAACGGAGCGTTTTGCCCACTTTATTTCCATAATCGAACACCGGCAATAGGAACAACAAAGAGAGGCTCATGATAATGTACCCGATCTCCTCGAGAGCAATAAAAATGCCATGCGGATTGTACTGGGTTAAAATGGGAATGCCTTCCGTTTCTGCATTGGCCAGTGAGGCCTGCACAACAGTTAATTGCAGGAAATAGTTGGGGATAATAATTGCAGCCGAGATAATGGCCAGAGCAAAGGCCGTTCTGCTAAATACCTGTTTTCCCTGGTCGGCAAAGTGGTGGATTGAGCCCATGAAGGTGACGTACACGATCATTAAAAGCATGGCCGGATACATCCAGTAGTAATCTCTTGGAAAACGCTCTAAAATATCCAGGTACGGGTATTCGAAACAATCGCCGGTACAAAAACAACCCGATAGAGGAGGAGTGCCAATGGCTATGCCAAAAGTAAACAAAGTTACTATTACCAGCAGCCAACTTATACTTATACTAAAAGAGAGCTGCGAAAAGATGTCTAAGAATCTTTTTTCTTTCATGTGGGGTTTTTTGGTTGAAGCTTCAAGATAGGGAAAAAATGGATAGGGGGCAAGAGGTATAATGGGAGTAGAAGAGTGAAATTGCTTCTTTCGCTTGGCATAGCGTTTCGTTACGTCGGTTTTGTTATTTCGAGTTTTTTAAACGCTTCCATGGTTATATCTTTTCTGATTTTACCGAAGAGCTTCATGTTGAACTCCTCCCGGGGTGAAATGTTGGTTGCAAAAAAGTATATCTTCCCGTTTGTTTCCAGGTAGCCCACAAACCAGCCGTTGTTGTTGCCATTTCGTATCGACCAGCCGGTTTTCCCGGACAAAGTATAAGTTGGTGTTTCATGAATCACCAGCATTCGTTGCATTATTTGATAGGTGGATTTACTGATGTTGAGTTCGCCCAGGTAGAGCCGTTTCAGGAAATCGATTTGCTCATATTGATTGATGTGGGAAGCCCCCTCCAGCCAAAACCTGTCGATGTTACTGCTGTCCACCTGCATATGTTCGTAGACAAGTTTTTGCAGCCAGGCATTCATTCGCTCTGCACCTATGGAGCGGGCTATTTCCTGGTAACAGGGAACACAGCTGTAATGAAAAGCCTCGTAGAAATAAAGATCCTGCTCCCATACCTGCATGGCCCGTGGCTTCCCATCCCAGGTTATAATGGTACTGTCGCTTTCCATGATACTGGTTTCAAGAGCGATGATTGAGTTGGGTATTTTAAAGGTGGATGCTGGCAGGTGGCCCGCGCTGCACCATTCAAAATTGTTGGAGTAGTAGATCTGCTTCTCTGCATCATAAATTAGAATGGCCCCTTCCACCTCTGCCGAATCAATGATGCTTTGAAATTCCGGCATGAAGGATTTTTTAATGCTTTGATCAGATTTACAGCCGCTAGAGGCAAACAGACCGGCAAGAAACAGTATGTAAAAAAATGTTTTCATGTTCTATGTTATTAATAACAGCTTGGAATTGAAGGGGAAGATACGAATTCCTTTTTAGATTTCAATTTTGGCGCTAACAGAAAAGTGGGATAGTGACGTCCAGCTTGGGGCTCAATACTTATCAATAACGGTAGTTTTAGGAGTACCCAATTTGGCGTTTCATCGCTTTTCTTCATTTAATGGGAGCGCCTAGCAGCATGAGCTATTAAAAAATGAATGAATATCCAAAATTAATGAAGACAGGGAACAAGCTTTGCTGATATAGCTTTGTTTTGCCGTTTGATGTTTTAAAGAACAGATAATAAGCATTTTGCCTGTTGTATAGATTGTAAACACCAACAGACCATTTACCTTTACCATTCTCTTTAGGTTTGATATAATATAAGCCTAAATCAAGTTTGTGATAAGCAGGCATTTGAAATCCGTTCTTTTCAGAATATATGTGTACATCATTGAAATCAATACGGTCGCCACTATATGAATCCGAGTAGTTTATAGTATAAAGTTGATATTTCCCTGATGGTAAAGTTACCCGATGACCTGAATGATAATTCCAAGTGCAGGATAATGTGATGTTTTCATTTATTTCCCAGTTTGTTACAAAGGAGAAATTGTGTCTTTGATCATATTTGAATAGAAAGTCCTGCCCATTATTTAAGTTATCAAAATTCCTTTGGTTTTTAGAAAGGGTATATCCAATCCAACCAGTTAGAGCACCATTTTTCTTCTGCATTAACAATTCAACTCCCTTAACGTTGCCCGTACCTCCGGTTTCTATTTTATCATCCCAACTTAGATTATCATTGAAAACAAGGATCCCTTCTTTATACTCTATTAGATTGTTGAGTTTTTTTAAATAAGCTTCAATGCTAAGTTCATAGTTGTTTTTTGTGGTATGGGCCAATCCCAGGACAATTTGCTCTGATGTTTCCGGAGGTATTCTTCCAGTTGAGGGAATCCATAAATCAGAAGGCAAACCGGTATTAGAATTGGTAAGCAAATGTATATTTTGTTGCATTTTACAATAAGAAGTCTTTACTGATATTGAAGGGAATAATAAATAATTGATAATAATTCTAGGCTCAATTGAACTGAATTTTTTATCGTTTACAAAATAATAACCTGCTTGCAAACCCAGATTTCCAGTTAGTTTCCCGAAATGAAAATGATATTCTCCGTAAATGGATACATCATCTGCATATAAATCGGCTTTTTGCTCAGGGTTGTTTAAAACAGTATCCCTGCCATTGAAGGTAAGCTTTTGTGCATAGGATACCGAGCTTGGGATGTAATAATGTTTACTGTATTTTCCACCTAAGCGTAAACTGTTTTTAGCAAAAGGAATCTCAAAATCAGTTTTAATTATTAAATCCTCTACACCGGAGTTAACCAGGTATTCATCCTTTAAAACGGTGTTGTCTTTCGCATCGGATCTTTCAGAAAGATTCATGCTTTTATATTGATATTGAGTATAGGCCAACGTAAGATTATTAAATATTCTTCCACCAAAAACATGATACCAACGGATGCTGGCAGAAGTATTTCCCCAATTTAGGTCGGATTCGGAATTGTGGTTATAAATATCAATTGATTCTTTGTTTTCTTTTTCTTTGTAAAAGAAATTATCGTTGCCCCTATAAAAAGTAATAAAAAGCCTGTCTTTATTAGAGAGTAAATAATTGGATTTTAGATTGATATCATAAAATGAGTATCCTGTGTTATAGGGATTCGATACCAGCCAATTATAGAGATAGGAGTATAAATCAAGATTACTTCTTCTCAGAGAAAAAGCAAATGATGCTTTATCTTTTATTAACGGCCCTTCCATAAATATCTTACTTAAAAGTAAGCTAAAACCAAGTTCCCCTTTATAGTTGTATAGGTTCCCATCTTTATTCCGAACATCCACAACTGATGATGTGCGGCCACTATATCTTGCTGGGAAACCGCCTTTGTAGAGGTTAACACTTTTAACCATAGAAGGGTCAAATACAGAATAAAGACCTCCCAGGTGGCTAACATTGTACAATGGAACATCATCCAGTAAAAACAGGTTTTGATCGGGTGTTCCACCACGAACATATAGACCATTATTCCCCTCAGAACCAGATTGTATCCCCGGCATTAATTGATAGGCCTTTAAAATATCAGGTTCACCGGTTATAGTAGGCAAAGTTTTAATCTGTTCTAATGAAATATTTACTTTACTAACTTCATTTAGTTCTTCCAGTTTCTTTTTTTTTGCTGCGATTATTTGGACTTCTTCAATATTTGCACCTGCAGTAAGTCTGATATTTATTGTTGTATCTGTTTGAGGCATAATAGTTAGGGAAGAAGAAGTATACCCTACAAATGAATATTGGATAGTGTAGGAGTTCCCTTTTGTCAAAACAATGGAATAAAATCCAAAATTATTGGTTATATGCCCTATGTTATTGCCTTTGTCATATATGTTTGCACCAATTAAATGTTCACCTGTGTTTTTATCCAGAACATAGCCACTTAAAGTAATTTTTTGAGAATAAGCAAATACATGCAAGAGACCTATAAAACAAATACTTAATGCTACCTTATACATATGCCTATTCAATATGAGTTACTTCTCGTGTTGTTTCCTGATAAGCTACAAAAACCCCAAAACCATTATCTATATTGGTATACATAGATTGAGGCTCTCCTTGAAAAACCAGATCTAAAAAATCTCCCTGAAATTGCTGATTATGGGCATGTCTGGTATAGTATTTTCGGTACAAATAGTATGATTTACTGACAGATCTGAGAATTACAAATAATTGACCAATGGGATGTATACCCGTTGAGTTGCTTGAATAAGCTATATCACCTTTGCATTTTATTATATACTCTTCTCCATTGAACAATTCATCGGAAAAGAACAGTGACGATGGTTTGTAATCTACATCGCCTTCATTAAGTAAGACAGGATCTGTAACGACATAATCACCAGAACCGTTCCAATAATTTTCTTCTAGACCATTGAAGCTATAAATCAATAATTCATAGTAATTCTGTTCATCTGCAGGATCTGTAAAATGAATCATAGCTTCAGCATAGTAGTCGCCGTATTCATCCGTACCTGCCGGAAATTTATATGTTGCTTCATTAATGGCTACTTCATTGGGGATGGAGTCACATGCACTTACTGGTAAACGATTATTTGATATGAGCTCTACCCGGTATTTTGTATTCGGCTTTGGATAAATATTTGTGCTTAAAATACCTGATGTAATGAAGGTGTCGACAAGAAGTTTGTTTTTTTCATAGAATAAAAGGTGCAGTTCCTCATTTATTGTATCATATTGATCTAAAGGAAATGCCGTATATGAGATAGTAAAGTTAAATTTATCGTCCGGATGAAAAACGGAATTAATAACCAATGATTTTGTATTGTTTAATTCATATTCCAATTCTTTGGTACATGCCGATAGGATAAAAAGCACCAGTATGACAACTAAACTAATCTTGAGAATTAAATAGAAAAGAGCTTTCCGTGCTACACGGAAAGCCTTATTCATTGCAAGTATATTTATCATTTCATTAATGTTGCTCTTAGTCCCGAACTGCCTCCATGACGTAATGCCGACCAGTTATAGCTGTTAAAGACAGGTTGATAATTATATTGATCGCCGTTATACCAAGGAAGATTCTGATTTAATGGATTTTTGGGGCTAACAGAGAAATAGGCCTGGTAGGGTGCCGAACTCCCGCTTTCTGGGTTTATACTGGCTTTTAGGTAGCTGGCATGTCCATGGTAAGACCAGCTATTTCCATATTGTTCTGGGTATTTGTAAACTTCAATTATCCATGAACCATCAACCCATATTTCAGTATACTTATATTTCCATCTTCGTAACCAGTTTCTTTCCTGACATTGAACATATACGTCATGATAAAAGTGATATGTTTTATTTGAGGTTAGATAGGTTTTTACATCCAAATATATTCCGATCTTAATTCTTTTTTCACCTTTCTTTCCGCCTCCACTGTTTACCCAGCTGGATTGAATTAGCCCAGGGCTTGTAGCTTTAAGCTTTGATTCATGGTGCAGGAAAAAAATATTGTTTTTCTCGTCAGGTTCTTTGGCAGCTATAAGCCGGTTTGCCTTTTTAAAACTAACATTTTTCATTGCTTTTAATGCGTTACTTGTTGCCTGATACAATGTATCTCCTATGGCGAATAATCCATCTTCGTTTATAAAATCAACAAATCCACGGTTAAACACAGCATAATCCCAATATTCATCTACTGTTCCTTTTTCTATAATTTTAATAACTCCCTTTTTTAGATATTTATTATAGGCATCTGAATGGATTTTATTGACCTCATTCAATTCAAAATCTTTTTTAGAATACTTTAATTCATTGATTTGATCAATTTTTGTTTCTTCTTCAATTATCGTGTTAATAATTCTTCTTTGAGACTTGAATCCAATTTTCCTTTCCCACTTAGCCCTTTCTGTGTTATTTAGATTTGCTATTTTATCAGTAGTATTGATGAATGATTCAATAGATTCAAAAACGAGATAGCCATCTGTTGTATGCAATCCCATTTTGTTTTCTTCCTGATTTATCTCCTCTTTTTCAATAATTTGTTTCTCACATGACTTTATAAAGAATACAGTTAGAAATATAAGTATAGCAGCAAATGAAAGTTTTAATTTTTGATAAAGATCTACTTTCAATTTTTCTTTTGGAAAATGATTTAATTTTTTCATCATACAGTAGTTTTGGTTAATAAATTTGATAAACAAAGATTCCCTGTTTATTTAAAAATTACAAGAGAAAGCTTAAAAACTTCATGAACGGTCATGGTGAAATGAAAAATTATATTGTTGATTACTAGGCTTTTAGTTTATGCGCTGATTTCTAGTTATGATTGTAATGTGTTGATATAGAGATGTTAAAAAAGAATGAAATGTTTTGTTTTGTTGATATGCATCCTGCCACGTCGGTTCATTTTTGATGTCCTGTACGTCCAATTATTTCTCAATGCAACCACTTTGTGTTATGCCCCTGTAATCGCTTCATCCAGACCTGTCAATGTGGATGGCTAACATCTTTTTCGAAAAAAAAATGCATAACTTTAAAATCTGCCTCCGTAGCTATTCGTCATTTAAGTGAAGGCAAACATAACATCATGACCAAAGCAGAAGCCATACAAAAAATAGAAGCCGAACGTCCCGGACTTATTCGATTCCTGGGACAGCGCTTCGGAACAGCAGTGGATGCCGAGGATGTGGTGCAAGATGCAATTTACCAGTTGATCAACAAATTCGATGACCTAAGTGCCATTGGAAGTCTTACCGGCTGGTTGTACAGGGTGGTAAACAACCGGGCCATTGACCTTACCCGCAAGAAGAAGCCGGCATTATGGGATGATTTTCCCGCGAATGATGAGTCGCTGAGTCTGGATGAGATCCTTCCTGTATTGGACAATACACCCGAAGATGAGTACATGCTCGATTGGATTGCAGATGCGCTGGATGAAGCTTTGAATGAACTGCCCAAAGAACAAAAAGAGGCCTTTGTATTGAATGAATTCGAGGGCTATGAATTCAAAGAGTTGGCGCAAATGCTTGGAGTGAGTAAAAACACCCTGGTTTCCAGGAAACGCTATGCACTGTTTTATCTTCGGGAACGCTTAAATGATTTGTATAAACAATTAAATGAATAACATTATGGTACACACAAGACCTAAAAAATGGATTTGGATTTTCATCTTTGGAATCCTTTTCATCGCACTTGTTCCATTTGCATTGATGTATTTATGGAACTGG
>CAYVSF010000099.1:0-8517 GCA_964453775.1 uncultured Bacteroidales bacterium | reverse complement strand
CGGGGTAAGATTTATCAATTGAATCCTTTAACTCGAAATAGGCTGTTTTAAAACTTATAAGCTGATTCCTCCAATACTCAATTCGCCCAACATTAGGATTCTTTTTATTGGACTCCTCGTAGATTTTTTCTTTTAACAGCCAAATCTGTTGCTCCAGCTTCTGTTCATTTTCCAGGATCTTTTGAGGAACATCAGCGAGTTTTAAAGCATTTTCCTGTTGAAGGGCTTCCTGTAAAATAACAGCTTTGTTTTCTTCGGCTATCTGCAAAGCCCTTTCCATGAAAAATACGTCTCCGGTAGAATGGTAGAGATCAGCAGAGAGATTCACTGCATCTCTATAAATATTTTGTTGAATTTCTGCAAGAAACAATTTGCTTTCGCGAGTCTGGTATTCTCTCCTCAAATAATCTATCAGACGAATAGCAGTCCAATAATACTCCAAGGATTTTTTAAGTGCTTCCCCATCATTGTCTTTTCGCCCTTTTTCTTCCAGAATAAGCGCCTTCTCCCGATAAAAACGAATACCATCTACAGGGGAAGTAATTCTATCAGTAAAATCATGTATGTCAATATATTCACTACTATCTAAGGTGATTTTATGGATTGCTTGATCAATAAAAAAGATGGCAGTATCAAATTTCTCCTGAATCCTTGATAAGTAAGCCTTATAATAATCTGTTTTTGCAATAAGCTGTGTTGCTTTGCTATTGCCTGTATAAATTTCATGAAGTGTTCTGTTGATCAAATCTTCAGCCATCATATATTTTTCATTAGCGATAAGAAGATTAATATAATTATTAAGCGCATTCAAATAATATATGTAGGCCGTAGTTTTTTGGGCTTCCAGAATTTTAATAGATTGCTTAAAATAATGGGCAGATTTTTCAAAATCTGACTTTTTCTTGTAAGCAATAGCCAAGTTGGTTAAGATCTTTGTGTCGTTTGAATTATTACTTATCCTTTTTCGTTTTGAGTAATAATAGATGGCAGAATCGGGCATATCTTTTTTAAGGAATACATTGCCAAGGCTAAGGTATAAACTAGCCAGTTTGTTGGAATTTGTAATTTCTTCTGACGAGTAAAGTTGCTCAGCTTTCCGAAAAAAGATCTCTGCCCGGTCATAATCGTTTAAATCGCTGTAAATAATTCCCTTATTTAAATATAGATCTGCCAGATCAGAAACAGAGTTTGCATAGTGCCTTTCCGCTTTGGAATAATAGGAAAGTGCATCGTAGTAGAGGCCCTGAAAAGAAGCAAGTACTCCCAGGTTAACAAGAGAATTCCCCAAATAGGGGTGAATTGAATCGTAGACTTGATTCTTGATAGACAGTGAAGTTTCCAGGTAATAGCGGGCACTATCCAAATCATTCTTGCGGAGCATGGCTGCGCCTAAATTATTATAGCGTTTGGCAAGTTCTACCAGGGAATCTTTGGAACATAAGGATTCCTGATTAAAACTATAACCAGAAAAGTTCATACCCCAAATCAGGGAATGAAAAAAAAGAAAAAAAACGACTCCCGAAGCAATTTTTTTTGCCATTATAATTCATTGTTACATAGCGTATTGCGTGTAAAGATACATTTTTTTTTGAAAAAAGTTACGAAAAGGGGGGTTACCTTTTGGTTGTTTTTGGAATAAATAAGTGAACGAAGGAAGAAAACCAAATCATTTATATTATGAAACGCAATACTATTTATTCCGAAACAGCTGAAATGAGATCAATTGAACAATTTACAGAAGGATTATCGAAGTATGCCATGCTTCAAATTAGAGGTGGAGAAGGCGATCAAAATGATGATCCGATTGAAGATCCAATAATTAAAGAAGACAAATAAAAAACGCTATTGTCATATGAAACAAGCATGATAAAAAAAATCTTTAACATCCACGACAATGATTATTTTTTATCATACGGTTCCATCTGACAGATGAAAATTTAAATATAAACAGATGAAAAATTACCACGAAGAAATCGATGCATTTCTTCATGGTGGGATGACACACTCAGAAATGGAGGAGTTTCGAACCCGGTTCGAAGCTTCGCCTGAACTGAAGGATGAGGTAATTCTACACCATGAAGTGGAGGAGGCAGTTACAGAAACAAATGTAATGGCCCTTAGAGAGCAACTGCATGAGATCCATCAAAAGCAATTCGAGCAGCGAAACATATTAAGCTGGCAAATGCTAAAAAACAATTATCGCTATGTAGCCGCTTCTGTTGTAATACTTATCGCTGCATCTATTCTGTTTCTGAAACAGCATCAACAAAATCCTGATACACTCTATAAGCAATACTATGAAAGCTATAGTGCAAGCAGTTTCAGATCAGGAGTTGTGGAAACCGATCAAATACTGGAGCAAGCTATCCTCAAGTACAAACAAGAAGATTATCACAAGGCGATTTCACTATTTGAGCAAATTCTTGAAGAGCGAAAAAAAGATCCGGCTATCAACCTTTATTCGGGAATCTCTTATATGGAAATTGAAAAGTATGCTAATGCCAGCAATTCATTTCAAACTATCATCAATCTGGAAAAAAATCTTTTTGAAGAACAAGCCAGATGGTACCTGGCACTTTGCTGCCTCAAAACTGAAAACCTGGATAAGGCTGAGCAACTTTTGGATGAACTGATACAAAATGACAGCTATTACAAAGAAGATGCAAAAGCCATATTAAAAAAACTGAAATGATGCCATACTAATATGAAGACGAAAACTAAAGCTCCTGACAACGCCAACGACAAAAACGAACTGTCAGATTTGCTAAAAAACATATCACATGATGTGAGAACCCCATTGAACAGCATAATGGGGTTTAGCTATCTTTTATCCCAAAAAGACACCAATGCTTCCAAAAGGGAGGAATATACAGGAAGAATTATTCACAGTAGTTATAAATTATTGCAGGTTGTGGATGATTTACTTGAGCTTTCCAAAATAAACTCAAGGAACTATAATACTCAGTTCAAATCATGCAATTTAAATGACTTGCTCAAAGAAATCAGCAATGACATTAGTGGGAAATTTCCTGATCGGCAAGCAATTGTAAAAAGGCCGATTCTGGAGTGGGACTATCATCTGCAGGACCTGATAATTGAAACCGATCAGGAGCTGTTGCAACAGCTCCTGTCTAAACTGATTGAGCTTATTTTGTTGAATGCCCCTGATAGCCTAATATATGTGGGTTTTAAAATCATAGATGAAAACCAAATAACTTTATACGTCCGTCTGGAATCAACAATTAGCGATGAAAGCTACAGGAAGAATTTGATTTATATTCTTTACCAGGATCCCACCAAAATGAAATTGCTGAAAGAATATGCAAAACTACTTGGAGGCCATTTTAATCCTACGCGTTCCAACAATGAAGTTCACTTTTGTATTCCCATGAACCAAAACAAAGAATCCATTAAACCTTTAAAAAAGAAGATGTCATGAATAAAATCATATTACCCACAAGGAATGGATCAATAGCTTTTGATACCGAAAAAATTAAATTCTGCAAAGCAGCATTTGACGGTAGCGATATTTATATGGAGGATGGACAAAAACATCATATTAAAACAAATATTGCCAATCTGGATTCGATTCTCACTGAAATGAATTTTTTTCAATTTCATTCCAGGTTCCTGATTAATCTTAATTTAATGGAAGCCCTAATCCCTGGCAATACCTTTAAAATTATACTCTCTGGGGGTGACAGTTTCTTTATTCCACAAAGGCTAAATTATAAGTTTATCAACACACTTAGAAGAAACTTTCAATTTCAACTAAAAGATTAAACAATGACGATCAATAGTATTTACAACAACCATATACAACAAAATATTTTATACCTCATGCAAAGTGGTAATTCCACGTTCATTTGCCTTAACGATGGAGCAATAATTGAATCGGAATTAGCAATTAAAAAGCTCTTGAATGAATTGAATATGGATGCCATGTTCCGTTTGGACCGTTCGATTGCAATTAATCTTACAAAGATTGATAAAATCAAGACAGGCTTTATGCACAAGGTGATCATGGAAAATGGTGTAGAAATAGAAATCCCTCTTTTTAAAAGGAGACAATTCAGTGCTAAGATTGAAAATCTGTACACCATAAAACCACATGAAATTTACAACTAAATGTCTTAAGTATTAAATTTCCTTTCTTTCCTTTTCTTTTTCATTGGCCGATTTTTGCAATGATCAGGGGTTACCGGGATACTCATCCCGTTAGCCCCTCTCTCCTTTCGGCCTTTTTAGTATCCTTTTACTCAGAATTACTGTAAGAAAAGGATTATTTGTTAGCTTTGCTTCTTGTTTTATTACTGCTATGATACCCATTGCATTTTCTGATAAATATCACCATCCTCTACCGCAAGGGCACAAGTTCCCTATGGAAAAATACACGCTAATTCCCAAGCAATTAATGTATGAAGAAAGTTTCTCCCAAAAGCATTTCTTCAACCCTCAAATCCCCGACAAAATATTTTTGGAACGTGTACATCAACCTGTTTACCTGGAAAAACTGTTTAAGGGATCGATATCAGAAAAGGAAATACGAAGAATTGGATTTCCCTACAGCAAATCACTTATAGAACGAGAAATTCATATCTGTGCAGGTACCACCCAGGCTGCTATTAAGGCTTTACACGCTGGAGCCAGTTTCAATGTCGCCGGTGGGACACATCATGCTCATGCCAATCATGGAGAAGGTTTCTGCATCTTTAATGATATGGCTGTAGCGGCAATGCACCTCCTTCATGAAAACAAGGTTGGTAAAATACTAATCGTCGACCTGGATGTGCATCAGGGAAATGGGACAGCAAGTATTTTCAAGAATGAAAAAAAGGTATTCACCTTTAGTATGCACGGAGAAAGAAATTATCCTCTAAGAAAAGAAAAATCAGACCTGGATATTCCATTGCCAGGGACAATCGACGATAAAAACTATATAGAAATTCTTCAAAAAACGCTCCCGAAATTAATTAAAAAAGAAAAACCGGATATCATCTTTTATCAATCAGGAGTGGATATTCTTGAAAGCGACAAATTAGGAAGCCTTCGTATATCCAAACAGGCATGCATGGAAAGAGATAAAATAGTATATCACATGGCCTACCAAAATCAAATTCCCGTCACAGCTTCTATGGGTGGCGGCTATTCCAATCACATAAGGGATATTGTTGATGCACACTGCAATACATTCCGGGTGGCAAAACACTTTTTTGAATAAAGAGCCCGAATTGTTTTTGGATGATTAGATAAAAAATCAGATCTTAGAAAAGAATTGTTCATCCCAATCTCTTTTATTAACTAAGTAAAGCGATTATGTCGAAAAAGTTATCCTCTTTCTTTCTTTTCAGCTCCTGGTTTATGGGAGGTTTATTTATCATTCTCTCCCTGGCCATGGGTGTTGCCACCCTTATCGAAAAAGATTACGGGGCAGAAACAGCGCGACAATTGGTATATGAAGCCCACTGGTTTGAATTTATCATCGCACTACTCGCCATCAACCTGGCGGGACAAATTTATCGCTATAGATTATACCGTCTTAAAAAAATCACCATTGGATTATTCCATTTCGCCTTCCTGGTGATTATTCTTGGTGCAGCGTTAACCAGGTATACCGGAGAGGAAGGGATGATGCATATTCGGGAAGGGAAAAAGAAGAATTTCTATAGCAGTGCAGATAACTATCTTTTCTATCAAATAACAGATAAAAATAATGAGAAGCTGGCAAGCGGTGCTGAAAAACTGGATGTAACACCGCTTCATTCTGACCAACTTAAGAAGGACATTGAAATTGCAAACACCTCTATAAAGCTTCGTCTACATCAGTATATACCAAATGCCAGTCCGGAAATTCAGCATACCAGGAACGGACAACCACTTATACATTTTTCAGTTGCAAAAAAAAATAACCAACCACAATCCGAGGTTTTATTGGCAGGGAAGAAGATTCAAATAGAGGATTTAACTATTTCTTTTAGGAAAAACCCCAATGCTGATATTGTATTTAACTTTATTGATGACCATTTCACGGTTCATTCCAGACTTGATAGTATCAGGGAGGTTAGTATGGCATCATCAGCCGGCAAGGATATCCTCCCATCGAGGTCACATATATTAAGAACAGGGATGCTTTATAAATACAGGGACTGGCAAATTGTAATCCGGAGAATGTATCCCTCAGCTGTCATTGCTCCTCGACCATTGAATCCATCTACTCAACAAACCGGTCAGACTGCGTTGGTTTTTCAGCTATCGCTAAAAAACACCACTAGAAACCTCTATTTGTGGAAGGGCAACAGCCTGGCTGACGATACAGCGCAAACGCAAGTTGAAGATTACAATATACGCATGAGCTATGGCCCCAAAAAGCAGCAACTTCCTTTTGAGATTCAACTAAAAGAGTTCATTCTGGACCGGTATCCGGGTTCGAATTCTCCATCCTCATACAGAAGCGAAGTACAAGTTATTGATGAAAAACAAAATAGAAATTTCCCTTTCAGCATCTACATGAACCATATATTGAAATACCAGGGTTACAGATTTTATCAGTCCTCTTATGATCAGGATGAACAGGGAACTGTTTTATCGGTCAACCATGATAACTATGGCATTACTGTGACCTACACCGGTTATGCAATGATGATCCTTTTTATTCTTTTGTCCCTCATAAATCCATCTTCCAGATTCAGGACTATCAGCTCGAGCTACTGGAGAAAAACTAAAAAGATCATTGCCACGCTTCTTTTATTATTTATTGGATTATCCTGTTCAGCGGTCATGAATTTTTCAGCGCCTCCCAAAAAAGTAAGTAACAACTTTGGTGAAATATTGGTACAGGATAACAGGGGCAGAACCAAGCCTCTGCATACCTTAAGTCATGATATTTTAAGAAAAATACATAAAAACGCCAGCTTTAATGGCTATAGTCCAATGCAGGTGTTTTTGGGATATTACTTCCATTTTGAGGAATGGAAAGAAGCTCCCGTAATTCAAATTCCCGGGGACAAACTGAAAAACGAACTGGGCTTTACCAATAAATATGTAGCTTTTGTCGATCTGGTTAATTTAGAAAACAACAGCTATATTTTGGGGCCATATATCGATCAGGCCTATTCAAAACCACCCAGTTCAAGAAGTAAACTGGACAAGGATGTGATCAAGCTGGATGAAAGGCTAAATATATGCTTTATGATCTACTCGGGAGATTTTCTAAAAATTTTTCCCCTGAAAAATCAACCTGCAAAATGGGGCACCCCGGATGAAGCTCTTTTAGAGGCCAGATCAAAGAATGACTCCCTCTATTTGAAAGATATAATGGCATTGATACACCAGGGTATCCAGGAGAATAATATTCCCAAAACCAATAGTTACATTAACTCTATTAAAGATTATCAAGCTAAATTTTCTGATTATCCGCTTCCGGACCAGATTAAAATAAAGGCAGAAATCCTTTACTATAAACTTGGAATATTTGAGGTGCTATTCCCCTATTTAAGTTTGCTGGGACTAATTTATATGGTTCTGCTTATCCTAAAAATGTTAAAGGAAAGAAAAGCTCTGCTCAATATTATAAAAGGGATACGGATTCTAATATTTATTGGGTTTCTATTGCAAACAGCAGGACTTGCACTTCGCTGGTACATTGCCGGGCATGCACCTTTAAGCAATGGCTACGAATCGATGCTATTTGTTTCATGGGTTACCTTACTTGCAGGAATCATATTTCATCGCCGCTCTCAGCTTGCACTTGCAGCTACAGGCATTTTAGCAGGATTTACACTCATGGTGGCACATCTGAGTTTTATGGACCCCGAAATTACAAACCTGGTTCCGGTTCTTAAATCCTATTGGCTAACTTTGCATGTCTCTATCATTACAGGTAGTTATGGCTTTTTGGGAATGAGTGCAATATTGGGGATCCTCATCATGATTATCTATGCGCTGATGTCGAAAAAAGTAGCTGGTAAATTCAGGGAGCATATTAAAGAATTGACCGTCATCAATTACAAAAGCCTTACCATTGGTTTATATATGCTTACCATTGGCACATTTCTGGGGGCAATCTGGGCCAATGAATCCTGGGGCCGCTATTGGGGTTGGGACCCAAAAGAAACCTGGTCGCTAATAACAATTTTGGTTTACAGCTTTGTTCTTCATTCCAGAATGATACCGGGATTTCAAAGCAGATATGCCTTCAACCTGCTCTCCATTATTGCTTTCGCTTCGGTATTGATGACCTACTTTGGCGTGAACTACTATTTAACAGGACTGCATTCTTATGCTGGTGGAGAAGCCATTTCAGTTCCTTTTTTGGTTTATTTTTCAATCCTGGTATTAACCGGTCTTGCAATCATAGCCTATCTAAGGGGTGGCAAAACAGAAAAAGAGCTAACAATAGACAACTAAAACGAAGACAGATTTTTTTTAAAAGAAAACTTATTCCCCGGCTTTAGTCGGTAAGTGAACAGATACTGTGGTCCCTTCATTTATGATGCTATCAATATGAATGCTTCCGTG
>CAYVSF010000098.1:0-8527 GCA_964453775.1 uncultured Bacteroidales bacterium | reverse complement strand
CCCACCAGAATATTTTTAAGCGCCGCCTCTCCGTCATGGATACCATTTGAACAAGCAATATCACAGCTCATTTTTCCATGAAGCATTCCGGTCCATCTCAGACACTGAGCGTTATCTTCAGGAACACTGTATATATGTCCGGATTTCACTTTCTCTTTGTTTAAATCGATATCAGGGCTGTAGAAACGATTGAACAGAACCATCCCCTGAACAGGCGTCTTTGAAAGTTCAATAAGGGTTCTACTCATAGAAGAAAAATAGGAACTCACCTTCATGGCAACCGGAATATCAATCAGAGCCGTAACTTTGTTTGCAACATCAAAGTAGACCTGCTCGATCTGCTCCGAAGTGAATTCCGGATCTCCTGGCAGAATAAAAACATTCAACTCCAGGGCGTCGGCGCCTGCATTTTGAATAGTTTTGGCATAATCCACCCAATCTCCGGAGGAAATACAGTTTACACTTGCTATAATGGGGATATCTGCTTCATTCTTCGAATCCCTTATTAAGCGAGTATACTCATCCAGATTGTGTTTTTTGGTGTAAAACGAGACGTAGCCTTCTGTTTCGGGATAGGAACCATACATGTTATTAACTCCCTGTGCATCTACTTCCATCATAATCTGCTCCTCGAAAATGGATTTCAGGACAACGGCTGCAGCGCCATTGGAAGCCAGATTGGCTACTTTAGAGGGGGAGTCGGTTAATCCTGAACTTCCAACAATAATTGGATTGTCCAGTGTAAAGCCCATGTATTGAGTTGTTAAGTCAGCCATAATATTCGGTTTTACTTTTATTTATGCAAATACTTGTCTATTCCTTTGGCAGCTTTATGCCCGTTGGCAATTCCGTGAATCACATCAGGTCCCTGAATAATATCACCACCAATAAAGAGCCATTTAGCACCCGACTGGAAATTTTCATCCACGGTAATTCTTCCCCGCTTATCGAATTCAATTTCCGCCTTGATATCTTCTGTCAGGTAGCTTAAATTCATGCCCTGTCCAATGGCTTCAATCACCATATCACCTTCGAAAAAGCGGGTGTCATTTTCATCAAAATCAGGACTGAAGCGGCCTTCCTCATCAAACACACGCAAACATCGTTGCACCTTTACGCCCTTAATTTTATCATTTTCAATGCTGATTTCAATAGGGCCCCATCCGGGTTCCAGTTGTGCCAGCTCTTCTCTCGACTCTTCTATCTCTTCACGATCGGCCGGCATTACATCTTCGGTTTCGAGCGAAGTAGTGAGCATATTTACCTTACCATACTTCTGTTTTTGCAAACGAGCCATTGAACGGGTAATGTCCATAGCCACATTTCCACCGCCAATTACAATTATTTGCTCTGACATTGGTACTTCTTTACCCATTGTAATGTCGCGCAATAAATCTGCTGCCAAGTAGACATCTTTATGATCGGTTCCCGGAATTCGTGTGCTCCTTCCGTCATGCAAGCCTGTTCCGGCATAAACTGCATCAAAATCTTCATGCAGTTTTTCCAGGCTGATATCTTTACCTATGCGTGTGTTATAGTGAATCTCCACACCCAGTGAAAGGATGTAATTAATGTCTTTATCCAACTGGTCGTAAGGCAGACGGTACTCAGGAATTCCATAGCGCATCATACCACCGGCTTCCGGCAGGGCTTCATAAATAGTTACCTGGTATCCCATCAATCGCAAATAATGTGCAGCAGACAGGCCTGATGGCCCTGCTCCAATAATAGCCACTTTCTTATCATTGTTCTCGATGCCGTCTGTTCCAAGTACACGTTTATATTCATCGGCATCTACCTGATCGGCAATGTACCGCTTCAACCAACGAATAGACAGCGGTTCTCCTCTATGTCCCATTGCACAAACATCTTCACACTTGTGCGTACATATTCGACCGCAAATCTCGGGAAGGGGATTCGTTTCGTACATGATTTTAAACCCTTCTTCTATGTTCCCTTCTCTTATAGCTCCGATATACTCGGGGATACCCATATGGGCGGGACAAGTAGCCACACAAAGACCACAATCGATACAGCGATCGGCTTCTTTCTCTGCCTGCTCCTTCGAAAACCCCTTTACGATTTCTATAAATGAATCGGAACGTTCTTCGGCCTCCAAGATTGGCATTTCAACCCTATCCAGTTGATTGAACTCGTAGTTGGGCTCGGGTTTTTTCCAACCCAACTCCGTATCGTCCCAGGATTTCTTATCCACGCCGGGAATAAACTTAAATACCTCCGGATCTTCGTCCACCCATTTGTACTCATTGGAGAGCTTCAACGAGTGTGTGGAACAAACATCCACACAAAGCGCACACCAGCAACAACGACCATAGTCAATCATTGGGCGCAGCCCGCTGTCGCCTTCTTTTGTTTCTACCTCCTCTACCGGAACCATTTCAATAGCTTCATTCTCACAAATTTGAGAACATGCACCACAGCCAATGCATTCTTCCAGATCATTCTGGTGAAAGCCACGGTATCTGGGTGCTCCGGGTCTGTCATTCAAAGGATCCTTAACTGTAACGGGATCTTTGAAGACATTACTCCAGGCGGTAAAGGGATAAATAATATCTTTTAGTCGCATCTTATATTTTATTATTTACTGTTTATTATTTACTATTTAAACTCACCGTTTTCCTTGATGATATAAAGATAGATGTCAGTTCTTTGGCTTCCTGAACAATATCTTTCACTTTTATTTCAGGTATTATTTTTTCATCTAAAATAAACTCCATCCAAAACAAACTTTCATCACACTCTTCTACTACTATACTTAATTTCGAAATAAAAACTTTTGTGGATTGAGCCAAACATGCTGCTCTATAATTTGCTGCTACAGATGTGGAAGAACGAATCAATTGATTTTGCAAATGCCTGCCAAGGGTGTTGACCGGCAGAGACAAAGTTAGCTTCACACTCCGATGTGCAAATTCTTTCGTTCTGGTCAACAATTCATCCTTCGTCATAAATAATCAATTATCAGTAATCAATAATAAATAGAACTGAGCTTACCTTTCTATTTCCGGCGGGCAGGTTTGCAATGAAACCATCAATGCTCCAACATCTGCTATATTGCAATTTACTAACATCTTTTCCAGCAATGACACCGCATGGGTATAGCTTGGTCCGCGTAGATTTATTCTTCGCGGATAGGCTGAGCCATCCGATACCATGTAAAAACCAAACTCTCCACGCGAAGATTCACTACGCACATAGGTTTCTCCTTTGGGGATCTTCCAGTTTAATACATTTGGTGTTGGTGCTTTTATATCGCCTCTCTCCGGCATTTTTGCCATAATCTGGCGGATCAAATCCATAGTAAGCTGCAAGTCGTACCATCTCACCCTGGCCCTGGTGTAGATATCAGAATCCTGCATGACCGGTGGCTCAAAATCCAGCTGATCATAAATCAGGTAAGGATAATCTTTTCGAACATCACGCTGATAGCCGGCCGCTCTTGCATTCGGCCCCACGACACCGTATTGATCAATCAGTTGAGGATCCAGATAGCCAACTCCTACTGTCCGCTTCTTGAAAACCGCATTCTGATATAGCACATTGTCGATGCGTTTAACAAATCCTTCGATCTCTTTCAGGTTTTCTTCCAGGCGCTTTTTAAAGCCATCAGGCAACAAGCCTCTAACACCTCCGGGCAAAATGTACATATGATAAACCCGTCCGCCTGTAAGTTCCTCAAAGCGGTCCAGGATCAAATCGCGCAGGTACATTCCCCACTGCACACCAATGCCCATTCCAACAGTTCCTCCCTGACCAGGAACAATCCTCAACAGCATCTGCAGACGGGCCATTTCCAAAACTAAAGCGCGCAGCCATTTGGCCATTTCCGGAATTTCCAGCCTGGCCAGCTCTTCGGTTCCTGCAGCTAAACAATATTCGTTCGAATCGGCCTCCGGCACACACATTCTGATGCATGTAGGAAAACACTGAATATACATTCTTCGCTCAAACAGTTTTTCAAACCCGCGGTGAAGGTACCCTACATGGGTCTTCCCTTCAACTATTTCATCACCACACACGGTAAGCTCCAGGGACATATTTCCTGTAACCCCCGGGTGATTAGGGCCCTGCCAAATTTTTACATATTTCTGGGAATTCAGATCAATAGATAACTTCCCCTCTTTATCGGGCTGAGGGTACAAACTTCTGTCGGGTTCCCATTTAAACAATCTATTTTTCTTCATCCGGATATAGCTTTCGTTTCATATATTCTTTTGGATCTTCTCCCTCGGGTCTCGGTCTTGGGAAATAAGTCTCTTCCGAGTATTTCTTTGTGTCAAACTCCCTGCGCATAGGTGGGGTATCATCCCAGCCTTCCAGCAGGAATGATTCATCTACACGCGGACTTCCAGGAAAATCAATCCCAAACATTTCTTTTAATTCTCTTTGATAAGTAGCCACCTGGTTCCAAAGATGATGGGCCGATTCCATAGACTCATCCTCTCTGGAAATGTATGTTCGAATGCCTAAATCAACTTTCTTTTCAGGATGATTTAGAATATAGGTAAGCTGAAATTTGTCCTCTTCAATCCAATCCACTGCTGTCATCAGCACAAAATGAGTAAAATGCTCAATATCCCTCATATAAGTCAGCAAGGGAATAACATCAGCCTTTTGTACGCTGATGAAATGCAGGTTATCTCTTTGATCTGTCAAATCATCTACATGAAACCTGGAATCTATTCGCTGTATGATTTCTTTTAACATAGCTGTATAATTGTCGATTTCTTCTATTCTTTATTGTCAAATTGTTAAAACTTTAAAAGCCTACTGCCAGATTCCTGTTTTACCAGTTATAATCGGGCATGTTCCAGTCTTTAATAATTTGTTTCTGATTTTGCTTGTACCAGTCAAAGTTCTTTGCATACTCATTGGCGCCTTCTGCCCTTCCTTCTCTAATTTTTTTCTTCAAACTGTTGAAGCCTGCCAGGAGCGCTTCCGGTCTGGGCATGCAGCCGGCCACATAGACATCCACCGGCATATACTTATCTACCCGGTTAATGGTATTGTAACTATCCCAATACATACCACCATTAATGGTACAACTTCCAAGCGCTAATACGAACTTTGGACTTTGCATCTGCTCGTAAGCCCGTATGGCGCGTTTTAAGGTTTTTACTGATAAATACCCCGAGATAATAAGGACCGATGATTGCCTTGGTGTTGGACGCATAGCTACTCCGTAACGATAGGCATCAAAACGGGGTGTTGTTAAGGGAGGAAGCTCTATGCTTCCACAACCGGTTCCAAAACCCAGGATCCACAGCGATTCCGAACGGGCCCAGTTTAAAAACTTCTCAATTACCGGGTGTAGGGGCTCATGAACCTTGGGACGGGCATCACAGAAATAATCTTCCATGGGATTTATTTCAATATCCTCGCCCTCCGGTGATTTCACCACCCGCTTTTTATTATAATCCTTCAGAAACTTATCTTCTTCGGGCTTCTGCTGCTCGTTTTTATTATTTGATGTATCTTCTTTCATAAATTACAGAATTAATAATATTGAGATAATACCTAGTATCAATGGTATTTTTAGAAACCATGCTACAGATTGCTCTATTCTGAAACGTGGAAATACAACGCCTACAAATACAGATAGGAAGTAGATAAAAAATGTTTTTACAATCAATTCGAGCCAGTTGGTTGCACCACCAAAAAGGAGGTTCATAAACAACACCGCTTCCACCACATGCAAAATAGCTGCATTGGTTCGTAGAACACCCAGGTAGGTAGAATGATATTCCGTTGGAGGTCCGATGGGTATTTCATTCGGAGCTTTTACCAAATCAAAAGGAGAATGCATAAAAATACCCAGCATCGACAGTAATGCAGCAGCAGCTGCAAAGGGGTTGGTCACGATGGTCCAATTGGCAATCCCTCCCTGCTGTGCTTCCACAATTTCATGCAGCGACAGGGACTGATATTGAACTGCAATAGCAATAATTGCCAAAGTAAAAGGTAGTTCTACCGTTGTGTATTGCGATAATCCGCGGCTCACACCAATGGCTGAATAGGGATGACCTCCTTCTCCTGCTCCCAGCGCCATACCAAGCATGCCGAAAAACTTAAAATATAAAATCAGCACCAAATCTCCCGTAAACGAAAAATTATCAAAATGTGGATTTCCAAAAATTAAAGGCATAAACAAAAAGAGTCCTACGCCACCACCGATCCTAAAAACCGGTCCCAAATAGAACATTACCCCATGGGTGATCTGCGAGCGTTTCGCATATAGCTTCACCAAATTGATCCAGGGCTGATACCAGCGTATACCATAGCGTTTTCCCACCCGGGCAACGAGCTTCCGGTTAATTGCAGCCTGCAGCAATCCCCAGTTTGCAACCAGAAACAAGCCAAGCAGGGTCCATAATATTTTCGAAACGATACTTTCCATTAAAAACCTCCGTTTGAAATAAGATAAACAACGATTACATAAGCAAGAATATGCAGCACATAGGTTTGTCCATTTCCTGTATACCACCTGCGTGTGTATTCTGCTATATCATGAAATAAATTCGAAATTCCATACCAAAACTGCGTGATTTTAGGAGCTACCAGCCAACCCATTGCTTTGTTATAGCCCCCAAACATATTGTAAGCCAGGTGCGTTGTTTCTGGTCGTTCCGGTCGTTCAGCAGCGTAAACAATATCAAACTGACCAACCTTTTGTGCTTTCCTGCTGTTAGCATAAAGCCAGCCCAGGAGCAAGACAAACATCACGCCTACAATTATCATTACATGAGCGCCATTCCAGTATCCCAACGGACTATTCGCCATGCCATCGGCACTCCAGCTTAAGGTGCCTGAAGGGAACCACTGTGTCAGCATATTTCCGATTGGCTCCAACACCCATTGAGGACGTGCTGAAAAAACCATGATACCAATAATCAGGATATATTGTGGAATAATAAACCATATGGGAGCTTCCTTCACTTTCCTGTGGTTGTCTTTCAATTGTCCCAGGAAAACCGAGTAGATCAAACGGAAACAATACAGGAAGGCAATGATTCCGGCAAAGAATACGATGGCTCCCTGGAAATACCAACCTTTGGCAATTACTGCATTATAAAACAACCACTTCCCTGCAAAACCCGATAAGGGCGGTACACCACTTAATGTGATAATCCCGATTAATACGGCAATGAAAGAGAACGGCATCAACTTGATCAAACCGCCCATTTCATACATATTATGTGTTTTAGTCCTCAACACAACTCCACCAATGGCGAGGAATAGCAATGCCTTAAAGGCCGCATGGTTAATGGTATAGGTCATACCGGTAAGCCAACCAAGATGGGTCATAATGGAATAGGCAAAAAGCACGTAGCCCAACTGACCAATACTAGAATAGGCCAGGAGGCGTTTTGCATCTTCCTGAAAGGAAGCAGCCAAATTTCCTATTAAAGCAGTAATCGCGCCTAACCATCCCAGGGCATACATCAGGGGATGATTGCCTGTCAGCTCGGCGCCCATAGCAATAAACAAAAGAAGCAAACCAAAAATACCGGCCTTCAATAAAATCGCCGATACCATTGGCGAAACATCTGATTCTGCCTCCGCATGAGCGCCCGGCAACCATATATGCACACCCAGTGCAGCAGTTTTCGTTAAAAATCCAACTGCAAGCAAGGTATAGGTCAACATCGGCATCATTTTCACGGAAGAAAGAAGGTGAAGACTATCTCCAATCTGTCCTGCCTGGGCAAATGCAAAGCCCGCAAAAAGAAGGTAAGCACCTCCTACAGAAAACAACATGTAATTTAAGGCATGGGGCATAGAACGCTTACCGCGGATTAACAAGAGGTAAGAGCCGATGGTCATAATTTCCCAGGCCACAAAAAAGCTAAAAAAGCTGGTTGCTTCCAGTAGCATTGCCAAACCTGCATACATAATAAGTGCTGCAGGATAAAAGCCTTTCCGGGCGCCCTGCTTACTAAAGCCTGGAATGAAGGTAAGGACACCCCCTACCAGGAATATAATACTAAATATAAAGCGCAGTTTATCATCTTCATAGAAAGTCATCACCTGCATCCATGCATAATAGCCAAGTCCAGCTATGGCGAGAATATTTTTAATTCTGGCTGGTAAGAAATCCACCAGAAATATGATTGCCACAAAAAGCAGCGGAATCATATTCAAATGAAGATTTTCGGGTCCGTAAGAACTAAACCAGTAACCATAAACAAACAATGCTGCTCCTACAATACTCACGGGCAGGTGTTTGTTGAATGGGAAGATAATTTTAACATCAGTATTGATATCTTTCTTTATAGCAAATCCGAGCCAACGGAAGAGATAAACGACTTCCAGGAAGGAACCCAAAAGAATGGCTACGATATAGGCAGTTTGTCCGTGTTCTGCCAGTGCTGTAATAAGCTCCCACTTACCAAAAAAAGATGGAAAGGGAGGAAATCCTGTTAAGGCAAATACGAAAACCCCAAAATAAAATAGCAACATGGGTTTCGAACGTAATACTGACCAATCCTCAAGCTTATCAGAATCT
>CAYVSF010000097.1:0-8527 GCA_964453775.1 uncultured Bacteroidales bacterium | reverse complement strand
AAAGGAAGTTTTTTATACGTACGGACGCCCCAAGATTACGACAGGTATATTATAACCTGTTGCATAATGCAGTAAAATTCACGGAAGCTGGTGAAATTTCATACGGATACAGTTATCATCCGGGAGAGATCAAATGCTTTGTAAGTGACACCGGAATAGGAATAGGCGAAAAAGAACTGGAATTTGTTTTTGAACACTTCAGGCAGGCGGATGAACGGGAAACCCGGAAATTTGGAGGAGCAGGTTTAGGCCTTACTGTTAGTCAGGGGATTCTTGATAATATGCATGGCACAATAAAAGTGGAAAGTAAAGCAAATGAAGGAACTACCTTTTATTTTACTATTCCTTATCATCCTGCAAGTAAAAATGCAATGGAATCAATGAGGGATATAGATTACAGTGCTGTTGACTGGAAGGATAAAAAGATATTGGTAGTAGAAGATGCTGATATTTCCTATGAATTACTAAAGAAATTTCTAAAGCCTACTTCTATTGAAATTATCCGGGCTTCAGATGGAGAGGAAGCCGTAAATATTTGTAGTAGTGATAGAGCGATTAATTTGGTATTGATGGATATCCAATTGCCCGTCATGGATGGCTTAACAGCAACTTCAATTATAAAGAATGATCGAAAAGACCTACCCATCATTGCTCAAACAGCCAATGCATTATCCGAAGACAGATACCGAATTACAGCTGCTGGCTGTGATGAATATATAGCCAAGCCGATAGATAGAAATGAATTGTATCAAAAAATGTACAACTTCCTTGCCAATACCACTCCCCATAGACACTAGCGATATACATGATAAATAACACGCTTTTTTATGAGATTTGTCAAATTTCATATGAAAAAAGCATGTATTTTTGCAAGCTCAAATTTCAGTGAAAGGGTTTAGGGTTACACAATAAAATCATTTGATTATGAACGCCATCCGGTCAATAAAACAGTCGGATTTCTTGAGGAATAGAAGGTACGAGGCCTTTGTGTTTCTCATTGTGTTTTTTGGGTTCTTTGGATACCTCTCCAGTGTGATGGGGACGACCAATATGTTGAATACGCTCATGAATACAGCCTGGGATCTGCTGATGAATACAGTATTCTTCATCATGGGTATTACTGTATTGTCGGGAGCATTAGGTAAACTTATGATTGAATTTGGGGTTGTGCGCTTACTGGAAATTATACTGGCACCACTCATGCGCCCGCTATTTAACTTACCGGGGGTAGCTTCATTAGCAGGCTTGATGACTTTCTTTTCGGATAACCCGGCTATTATTAGCCTCTCAAATGATAAGCACTTCAGCAAATACTTCAGAAAGTTTGAGCTAATTTCTCTAACCAATTTTGGAACCGCCTTTGGAATGGGATTGATTGTGCTAACATTTATGGCTCGCTTCGGATATTTTGGCCCTGCCATGATTGGTTTTGTCGGTGCCATTTTTGGAGCTGTAGTATCTACAAGGCTTATGCAGTTCATGATAAGAAAAAAGCTAAAGGATTCTGATGAGCCGGCCGGTGAAACAGATACCTCAACAATTTCATTCAAATCGGAAGGCGGCGTCTTTCTTCGTTTTCTGAATGCTATTCTGGATGGGGGTAAATCAGGAGTAAATCTTGGTTTGCAAATTATTCCCGGTGTATTGATTATTAGTACGGTAATTATGATTATCACTTTCGGGCCCAAAGATGCTGCTGCAGGATATCAGGGACTGGCTTATGAAGGAGTACCTATACTTCCCAAAATAGCCGGCTGGTTCGACTGGCTTTTTCAGGGGCTCTTTGGTTTTGAGAAAGCCGAATTAGTTGCTTTCCCTATAACATCGCTGGGGGCTGTTGGGGCAGCATTGTCCCTGGTGAAAGCATTTATTGCAGAAGGTATAATTACCGGGAATGAAATTGCTGTTTTTACAGCTATGGGCATGTGTTGGAGTGGTTATCTAAGTACACATACAGCTATGCTCGATACATTAAATTATAGGAAGTTAACATCAAAAGCACTTATTTCTCATACCGTAGGAGGTATTGTTGCCGGTGCTTTTGCGCATTATTTATATTTATTATTATCACTTTGGGTACAATTTTAGGTTTATTGTAAATTAATAGAAGTTAATGCAATTACCAGGCGCATGTAATTTGGAAAAATTACATGCGTTTTTTTTGTATTCCTGCAGTTTTGCAGCAAATCTTGCTCGGTTTGAAATAAGTTCATCAAATAATGATTAAATTCGTGAGTAATTTTAAAAACAGGAATATGTATAGTACAGAAATAGCCAAAACTATAGGGATACAGGACTGGCAGGTGAAAAATACGCTTTCTTTGCTGGAAGAAGGAGCTACAGTGCCTTTTATCAGTCGTTACAGAAAAGAAAGAACCGGTAGTTTGGACGAGGTGGAAATAACCAATATAAAAGAGGAATTTCAACGTTTATCAGAATTAAATAAAAGAAAAGAAACTGTTATTCAGTCTATTGAAGAGCAGGAGAAACTAACCCCGGAACTGAAACAGAAAATTGAGAATGCAAGCACTCTGCAGGAGGTAGAAGATCTTTATTTACCTTTTAAACCTAAACGAAAAACAAGAGGCGACAAAGCAAAAGAGAAAGGATTGGAAGGGCTTGCAAAAATTATTATGGCACAAAATTGCGATGATGTGTCAGCCCAGGCTGCCAGGTTCCTTAATGAAGAGGTGGAGAATGTGGAAGAAGCATTGCAGGGAGCAATTGATATTGTGGCTGAATGGGTAAATGAGCACCAATATGCCCGCAATAAGATACGTAAGTTATTTGATCGGGAAGCACTCATTGATAGTAAAGTGGTGAAAAAAATGCAGGAGGATGAAGGTGCCGCAAAATATAAAGATTATTTTGAATGGTCGGAATTACTGCGAAAATCTCCTGCCCACAGGATACTTGCAATGCGTAGAGGAGAAAACGAAGGATTTTTGCGTGTAAAAATTTTGGTGGATGAAGAGAGCGCCCTGGAGATCCTGAATGGTATTTTTGTTAAAGGGAACCTGGAAAGTTCGCACTACGTAGCTGATGCCGTGAAAGAGTCATTTAAGCGTTTGCTGGCCCCTACTATGGAAACAGAATTTAAATCGCTTTATAAAGAAAAAGCCGATGAATCATCTATTCATGTATTCGCGGAGAATTTAAGACAGCTTTTGCTAGCCCCACCACTGGGTCAGAAAAGGACGCTGGCTATAGATCCCGGTTACCGTTCAGGATGTAAAATTGTTTGTTTGGATGCGCAGGGGAAACTCTTGCATAACGAAACAGTTTACCCTCATCCTCCTCAAAATCAACAAGGGAAAGCCATTAAGAAGATTTCATCATTGGTGAACTCACACGATATTGAAGCCATAGCAATTGGGAATGGAACTGCCAGCAGGGAAACCGAGCAGTTGGTGAGAAGAATTAAATTTGATCGTGATTTGAAGGTGTTTGTGGTAAGTGAAAATGGCGCTTCGGTATATAGTGCTTCATCGGTTGCCCGGGAAGAGTTTCCCGACTACGATGTAACCGTAAGAGGAGCGGTTTCTATAGGGCGCAGACTAATGGATCCACTGGCCGAATTGGTAAAAATTGATCCGAAGTCAATTGGAGTGGGACAGTACCAGCACGATGTCGATCAATCCCGGTTGAAAGAGAAATTAGATCAGGTGGTTGAAAGCTGTGTGAATCTTGTTGGAGTGAATGTGAATACGGCTAGCAAACACATTCTTACTTATATTTCCGGGCTTGGCCCCCAGCTGGCACAGAATATTATTGATTACAGAACGGCAAACGGGCCTTTTCAAAAACGAGAAGATATAAAAGTGGTAAAACGAATGGGGGCAAAAGCTTTTGAGCAGGCTGCAGGATTTCTTCGCGTAGAAAACTCTGAAAATCCACTGGATAATAGTGCCGTACACCCCGAAAGTTATGAAGTGGCCGAACAAATGGCAGGGGATCTGAACTGTACTGTAACCGATTTGATAAAAGATAAGGAACTTAGGAGGAAAATCAGACCCGAAAACTATGTAAGTGATGAGATTGGATTGCCTACCATTAATGATATTTTAAGTGAGTTGGATAAACCAGGAAGAGATCCGCGACAACAAATAAAAGTATTCGAATTTTCCAGTGAAGTATCCCGGATAGAAGATCTAAAACCGGGTATGATTTTGCCGGGAATTGTTACAAATATTACCAATTTTGGGGCGTTTGTTGATGTGGGCGTGAAGCAGGATGGCCTGGTGCATATTTCCCAACTTGCCAATCGTTTTGTTGCTGACCCATCTGAGATTGTGAAATTACACCAGCAATTACAAGTGAAAGTACTCGAGGTGGATGTAGCACGAAAGCGAATACAGCTTTCTTTAAAAGATTTAAAGGAATAAAAAAAGCCACCCCAAAAGGTGGCTTTCAAATCAGATTACTTCAATTCCTTGTGGCAGAACCACCAATCGTAACATTCGTGATCTTTCAGTCGCTGTTTTGCAGCATCAACGTCTGTTGCCGGTGGAATAATTACACGATCTTTAATAATTTCATTGTTAGGCCAGTTTGCAGGTACTGCAACTTTATGCTTGTCTGAAATTTGCATCGCCTCTAAAGCACGTAATACTTCATCTATATTTCTTCCAATCTCTTGCGGATAGTAAAGTATAATACGTACAAAACCTTCCGGATCAATGATAAATACCGCGCGCACCGTGTTCATTCCTTTGCCTGGATGCACCATGCCTAATTTGCTGGCAACAGATCCAGCTGCGTCGGCTATAATAGGGAATGGGATTTTTACATCAATGTTTTCTTCAATCCACTCTTCCCATTTAATATGGCTGAAAATCTGGTCCATGGATAAACCAATAAGCTCAGTGTTCAACTTCTTAAATTCATCTGCTTTTTTAGCAAAAGCAACAAATTCGGTAGTACATACAGGGGTGAAATCCGCAGGGTGACTAAAAAGTACAACCCATTTTCCCTTGTAATCTTTAGGAATGTTTTTCATTCCATGCGTTGTTTGAACTGTCATTTCAGGGAATTTTTCCCCGATTAATGGAAATCTTTGTTGTTCTGTGTCCATAATTGTTTTTTTAGTTATTTGTATTGATTTTTAATTTGTTGAAATTTCCAATAATACTCAGCTTAACTTCTTCAAGTTCAAAGCCGGGTATGGGATTATCTTTGAGATAAGCTTTGATGAGTTGATCTAAATCCTCATCAAAGTAGTCAGCAATTTTGCCTGTTATGGTGCAATAAATGTGATGATGATCCTCAATAATGATGTCATAGCGCATGACATCCTCCTCTGTCTTCACCCTCTTTACCAGTTTACTCTCTACAAATGTTTCCAGTGTCTTGTAAATGGTTCCTACAGAAATACTGGGATGGCTTTCCCGGATATATTTTATGAGCCTGTCGGCTGAGGGATGGTTTTTTACATTCATCAAAGCCTGATATACAGCAATGCGCTGTGGTGTAACTTTCAGCCCTTTATTTGCCAGAATTTCCTTGATGCTTTTCCCATTTGACATAATCGTATTTTTTCTTAAATAAGAATCATTCCTGTTTAGAAATAAATCTATACTTCAAACAAAGCAAAATGATTAATGTTCAAAAGGGGGTTAAATTATTTTGACCAGAAATTTATGATTTCTTCAATAGATTCTCTTTTCCTTACAATTGAGATGTGTTTGCTACTTTCAGCATAAACTATTATTTTGGGAACTGGTCTGCTAAGATAGCGCGACCACATGCCAAAAGTATACCCACCCGTATCATGAATAACGAGATAGTCTCCAGGACTGGCCTGGGGCAATTGAACATCCCTGGCTGGCATGTCTCCCGAAAAGCATAGCGGTCCCCCTATCTGATAAATTTCCTTTTTGATGCTTGTCTTGGGCTCTCCATTTGCATCCAAAAGCGCATATTCATGATACCATTGTCCCTGGTTCAGGCTCTCACGTACCAGCATATCGGCTCCCACATGTGTGATGATTGTATTTCCGGAGGGATCGTCTTTTACATATTCTACTTTACTTATGATAAAGCCCGAATTGGCGTGGGCAAACCTGCCAAATTCTGTAATTAGGTGTAGATTCTCTTTTTTATACCGACGTAATAATGCTTTTACTTTTTCACCATATTCTTGCATGCCTGGCGCTTGTTGATCGTGGTGATAAGAAACAGGCAATCCCCCACCAATGTCTAAAAAGTCAAGTTCCCTTCCAGTTTCTTGTTCAATTTCCTGTATAAGTTCCAGTGTTGTTTTTAGTCCCTCTACCAGTAATTGCATCTCGCAACCTTGTGAACCGATGTGGTAGTGCAAACCATTTAACCATTCATATTCCCTGAATGCTGCAATAATTTTTTTTCTATTTGTTTTTAGTGGTACGCCAAACTTCGAATATTCCGCAGCCAGGCTTGTTGCCGCTATATTTCCCTGACCTACCTGTGGATTGATTCTTAAGCCGATGGACTTATTCCCCGAGGTTTTTGCAACTATTTTGTTGATTCTTTCAAGTTCATCCAATGAATCTGCATTGATTTGAATCCCTTTTTTTAAAGCCAATGCTATTTCTTTTTCTGTTTTTGCCGGTGAATCAAAAATAGTCTGCCCTGGTAATGCCTCAGCATCCATTGCAAGTGCAATTTCTCCCTCTGATGCTGCTTCCAGTCCAAAACCATTGTTTTTGATATACTTTAAAATTTCCACAAGCGGATTGGCCTTGATGGCAATGTAATGGGAACTGTTAATGGGGAAAGCAGATGCAATTTGCCTTAGTTTTTTCGAGAGATAGTCATAGTTGTAAAAAACAGCTGCAGTATCTGATTCGGGTTGGAAGATGTCCTTTTTTATTGCATCTTTTAAAATTCTGCTGGCTTCAGTTGCATTTATGAAATCACTCATAGCGCTAATTTTTTATTTTATCCGGGCTTTATGAAATTAAGCAATATTGTAGTTGCCTTCCAAATTAGAACATAAAAAATGTGCTTTAGAAAATAAAAAAAAGGATATGGACTAAACCATATCCCTTCATGTGTGAATTTCATTTAATTATTCTTGAATTACATTACATACGAAGTTTTTTTAGATTTTCCTTCATGATGTCAATATCAGCCATCCAGTCTTCAATTTCCTGTTCGTGCTCCAGCTCTTCCTCTAGGATGGTTGTGGCCATCTTATAAGTCGTATGGTCTTTTCCATAAGTAAAATCGGCTATCTCCTGGTAGCGCTTAATTGCGCATCTTTCCGCATCCAGATTTTGATCCAGGATTACCTCAATGTATGGATCTTCCGGGGCTGCATATTTGCACTTGCTTAGCTTCATCCAGTCTGCCGGGCTTAGCACTGGAGTTCCTCCCAGCTGATCAATTCGATCGGCAACCATAACTGCATGGTTTAATTCCTGGTCGGCATGCACTTGCAGCTCCTGCTCAATATCGGTTCGCATTGGGCCTTCAAGAACCCTGCTGCCAATCCAATATTGGTAGTAAGCCAGCCATTCTTCGGCCAGCGCTTCATTCAACATTTGGATTAATTTGTCTACATCTAAATTTAGAATGTCTACTCCATGTTTTCCCATAAATATTAATTGTTTGTGGTTTAATGTTGCGGGAATATACGTTTTTAAATTGACAATTCCAAGCGAATGCCCTTATTTTATCGGCCTTATGGTATTAAACTTTAACATTTTTCAGGAGTCTTAATATCATAAAATAAATGTATATAAATTAAATTTATCTGTGATATGAGAACGATTGCCCTCCTATTCTTCGCACTACTAACCGGATTTATCTCAGTAGCAAATGATTCACAGCCTTATTTTCTTAGCTCACCTGCATTATCCCCGAATGGACAAATCATTGTTTTTACCTATGAAGATGATCTCTGGACGGTTCGTTCCGCAGGGGGTACAGCTACCCGTTTAACTGCGATGGAAGGCCTGGAAACCAATGCGCGATTCTCACCCGACGGCGAATGGATTGCTTTTTCTTCCAGCAGGAATGGAAATGATGACATCTTTGTCGTTCCAGCAGGAGGTGGAGAGCTTAATCAAATTACGTTTCATGATGCAGATGATAAGGTTGAAAGCTGGTCATGGAATAGTAAGTATATTTATTTTACTTCGGGAAGGTTTAATTTATTTACCACGTATAAAGTTGCTCTGGAAGGAGGCACTCCTAAAAGATTATTTGGCAATTACTTTAATATGCCTCATCATATGGTTGAAGATCCCTTAAAAGATGCAGTATATTTTACCGAATCCTGGGAGTCTTATCGCTTTGCCCACCGCAAGCACTATAAGGGAGACCATAACCCGGATATTAAAAAATTTGATTTTTCAACTGAAGAGTATAGTAAGCTTACGAGCTACAGGGGAAAAGATATGTGGCCTACAATTGACAGGAATGGAAAACTCTATTTTGCATCAGATGAGGGGAATGATCAATACAACCTGTATGTATTAGAAAATAATTCTAAAAAGCAATTAACCCATTTCGAATGTGCTATCGGAAGGCCACAGGTCAGTGC